>NZ_BOLU01000006.1:0-73408 GCF_016861825.1 Lacticaseibacillus sp. 866-1
GCTTTCGTGATGGTTTTTGTCGACTCAACCTTAGCATATAGGCGCACCCAATGGGTGAAACACCAAAGCAGCGCAGTCCCGTGTGAATCGTGGGATTACGCTGCTTTTTTGAAATTCTATGAATAATCCAGGATACAGTTGACTGGCTGAATGTTCGATGGCATCGACCAATTTTTGTGTTAGTTCATGTGATAGAAACGTTATTCACTCCTACGTGGGTGTTATGGCAAAAGTCTGGACAACAAAAGAAGAACGCGTTGGCGTTCTTCTTTTGTTTGCAGTTAGGCAGTCGCCTTACTGATGGCATCTGCCACGGCGTCTTGCAGCGCGTGGCTGGTGACTGACGCACCGGTCACCGCATCGACTTCTGGGGAGTTGGCTGCGACCATCTCGTGAGGCAGTTCCTTGATGGCCTTCAAGCCAACGTCGGCGCTTTCGCTTTGCTTGAGCACTTCGACGTTTTCCAATTTACCTGAATCGTAGGTTACCCGAACGACGATCTCGTTGCCCATGCCGGCGTCGCTTTTCCCGATGTATTGGTTAGGCCCAACCGGGTAGTCAGACGTTTCCGGTGTGCTGGCCTCGTGGGCCGAGGCGCCGGTGGACGCGTCTGACTGCTCGGTCGTCTCCTCATGTTCCGAAGCGCCGGTCGAGGCGTCGGTTGTCGTCGTCTCCGCGGCCGTCGGGTTCAGGCCATGAGCGGCATTTTCACCGGCGATTTTGCCCCAAATCAGGCATTCGGCCAGGTTGTTGCCACCTTGATACTGGTTGGCGTTGATGCCGCCAAGTTCACCATCAGAGTACAGATTCTTGATGGCCTCGCCATCGGTGTTCAGCACTTCAGCCCGGCTGTTGCGCCGCGGGCCGCCTTGCGTGTTGAGCACGGTCTGGCGCAACGGCACGGCGTAGTATGGCCCGTCGTCAAACGCGCGCATCGTGCTTGCCGGCCGGTCGAAGGCATAGTCGCGACCGGTTTCGGCGAAGTGGTCGAAGTCTTCCCGAGCCTTGACCAAGACGTCGGGCTTGGCGTTGATCAATTTGGCCAAGTCTTCTAGGCTGGCCGCCTTGACGGTGATGTCGTCGAAATTATCGACTGGTAACTTATTGGCATGAATCGCGTCCCACTGCGTCTGATCAAAAATCAGGTGTGGGTGGTCATTAGCGATTGGAACCTGCCAGGTGCCGTGATAGTAAATGTGGCCGTGCTTGTTAGCTTCGGCCTCGTTGAAGTACCGCGAGCCGTCGTCGCCGACCGTGAAGGTACTGCCGTCAGCGGCTTTTGGCCAGCTCAGGATCAAGCGGCCGCGGGTACCAGCAGGACCAGCAAAAGTCAGCCCATGCAGCATGCCCAGTGATTCATAGTTTGCCATGTGCCACATGTCGGCACCGACTTCTTCGCCCAGCTTGATGCCGTCGCCTTTGTTGTAAAGCGACCCGATTGGAGCCAGGCGGGAAGCCTTCAGGTAATCCTGAATCATTGCCGGATTGTTTTCAAACCCGCCGGTGGCTAAAATGACGCCGCCGCGCGCCTTGATGTCTAGCAGAACGTGATCATGCTCGATCTGTGCACCAAGTACGGCACCGGTTTCCGGGTCCTGCACAAGGTGCTTGGCTGGTGAGCTGTACCAGACCGTAATTTTGTCGCTGCGGTCGAGAACTTCTTTGCGCAGTTTTTTCCATAGTGCGGAGTCGAATTGACGCTCATGTACGACCAGCAGGTCATACGCGTTCACGCCGGGAAAGTCAGGAAATTCATGCAGAATCCCGTGCAAGTCGACCTTGCTGTGATCCCAGTCCTTAGCGATACTCAGGGGCTCCACACCCAGATACTTGCGGAAGTAGTCGGGCATCTTGACCATGCCGTCAACGTAGGTATCGATCATGTCCTCGTCGAGGTTCATCGGCGCGGTCATCGCCTTGTAGTAGGTTTTCAGCTGGTCAAAATCGGTGCCCGCGCCGACGACTTGGCCGGCGTACCGGGTATTGCCGCCTTCATGGCCTTCCGGTGCGGAATCAACCAGCAGCACCTTAGCACCAGCGTCTGCAGCGAACCGCGCGGCGGTTGCCCCGGCACCACCGAAGCCCAAAACCACAACATCAAAACTCTGATCCCAGGTTCTTGCGACACTCATTTGATGGTTCTCCTTTGTCTCGTCACTGTATAAGTGGATAAATTTAATGAATTGACTGAAACATTCGTCAAGAAACTTGACGGTTTTCTGGTCCTTCAACGCGCCATTCGCATCGAATGCCGTTGCGGCATGGGGCAACATGAACTCGTTGCCAGGCAGCACGCAAGCATCGACCCCAGGCGCGTCAAGGACATGCCGCAGGTCCATTTGGGCCCGGACCGTGCCTTGAGCGCCCAGGGAGGCACCAACGATCATGATGGGCTTGCCGGCCAGTGAATGATAACTTGCAGACAGCCATTCAATCACGCTTTTGAGACTTGCGGTCATGGAATGATCGTATTCAGGGGTGGCAATAATGACTCCGTCGGCAGCCTCCACTTTACGAATCAGGGTTTCAATGGCCGGAGGAAAATGATCTAGCTCATCCTCATTGAACATTGGCAGGTCGCGAACCTCCTGCAGGTCGATCGTCGCCTTGTCGGCAAAATGAGCTTTCATATACTTCAGCAACGTGCGATTGTATGACTTGGTCGCGTTGTTGCCGACGATTGCGAGTAATTTCACCTCAGCATCTTCTTTCTATAAAATAAAATTTTCACAAATACTTACGCGATCATTGTAGCGCTATTACGAACTATTCGTAATCGTCAATATTAGGACCTGGGCAAGTTGCCTCACGCGTATTCCTGATCCCAGACAGTAGAATGGTGGCACGAACGATCGTGGCTAAAATGTGCCAATCAATTTTGTCGTTAAAGCTGACATGGCTTGTGGCGATTTGCGCTTGCATGGTGACGGTGCGTTCGTTGCGTTTGACAGTCACGGCATATCTGGCATTGTCGGTAAGGGTCTTTGCCATGCGTAGTCTTAACTTTGACTAGTTGTCAGCGGCCTGCTTTACGGGGGATGACGCGAAGTGGCACATCGCGGATTCAGACGGGCTAGCTGTGATTGAGATTTACTGTCACTGATGGCGGTCATAAAGGTGCCGCTGGACGAAGAGGCGGGTCTCGATAATGACAATCACGGCACAAGACCTTCAGTTGCTGACGCAGTTCATGAAACAATCGGATAAGAATGCGGGCAGGTTAAATGAATGACTTCTGCCAATATGGGTTGTCTCGACGATGACTTTCATGGTTTACGCAAGCAAAAAAGCATTTGACCGGCTGGCCAAATGCTTTTTCGATATTGCATCGCGGAAATTGTAATCGAGAATTACAGTTTCTGGTTGTAGTATTCAACGACAAGGGATTCGTCGATGTCTGGTTCGAGTTCGTCACGCGTAGGGAGGCGCACATAGGTGCCTTCCTTTTTGTTTTCGTCGAAGGAGACGTAAGCAGGACGAGAAATCGTTGCTTCGAGTGCTTCACCGACGATTGCCAGGTTCTGGCTGCGTTCACGCAGGCCGATCACTTGGCCCGGCGTTACTTCGTAGGAAGGAATGTCAACGCGCTTGCCATCGACCGTGATGTGGCCGTGGTTAACGAGCTGACGCGCCTGCGGACGAGTGGTGGCCAAACCGAGACGGTAGACCAGGTTGTCCAGACGGCTTTCCAGCATGATCATGAAGTTCTCACCATGGGTGCCTTCCTTGAGCTTGCCGGCGCGAATAAACAGGTTCTGGAATTGGCGTTCGTTCAAGCCGTACATCCAACGCAGCTTCTGCTTTTCAGTCAGCTGCTGGCCGTATTCGGAAACCTTACGGCGGTTGTTGGCACCGTGGTCACCAGGGGCGTACGGACGACGAGCAAGTTCTTTACCAGTGCCGGAAAGGCTAAGCCCCAAACGACGGGACTGCTTCCAGCGAGGACCAGTATAACGAGACATAGGATATTTCCTCCAAGATTTTTATTTGGAGTAAAATAATGAATTGTGAATTCAGAACACGGGCAGTCGGGCTAAGCCGTTCGCTCTTGCAGCCGCGGTTACTAAGCTCTCCGATACCGGTTGCCAAACTGGAGCCGACCATTCCATTCACTGCTGCATTATTTTACACGCGCACTAGTATATCGCGGAAAGGGCCGCCGCGTCAAGGTGTTTCGAAAGCGCCGCGCCGAAGTCCGTCAGCACTTTCACGTCCTTTTCCGAAAAGCGGTCGAGGATCGGTGAGTCAATGTCCATGATGCCGACGATGGTGCCTTCAACCTGCAGCGGGACCACTGTTTCCGAATTGCTGGCGGCGTCGCAGGCGATATGGCCGGCAAATTCGTGCACGTTTGGCACGCGCAGGGGAGTTTGTTTCTCATAGCTGGTACCGACGACGCCGCTGCCGGGCGCGATGTGCATGCAGGCGACCTGGCCTTGGAACGGGCCGAGGTCCAATGAATTGCGCTGCTTGCTGTAGATATAGAATCCGGCCCAGTTGACCTGATCCAGGCTGTTGTACAAAATAGCGGCGGCATTACTTAAGTTGGTGATGACGTTGGTCTCGCCGTCGAGCAAAGCGGCGACTTGGTCAACGATGATTGGATCAATGGCAGTCATGGTGACACTCCTTTTTGCGTCAAAAGTCCGAAACGTCGCGGCTTTTCCTATTAAAAGGGTTTCATATTGCCGGCGTTTTTGAGATACTAGGAACCGAAGACGATTTTCAGAACATTAAGGTCAGTGTACGAGGCAGCGGCCGAGAATGCAATCTTGAAAGTCGGCGCGGAAGGTGTAGAGAAAATGAATTGGATTATTATTGTACTGATCATCATTGTGCTCTTAGCCTTAGGGGTATGGGGCTATCAGGTGCGGAACGCGCGGTTGATCCACGATTTGGACGCCGAGGTCGCGACCATTGATACCGGTGCGGTGCCGGGGCTGATCCGCAGTATTCAGCAGCTGAGCCTGACTGGCGATAGCCTGGCCGACTTTAAGTCCTGGTCGCAAAAGTATCAGGGTCTGGTTGACGGCGAGCTGACTGAGCTGCAGACAGCGCTGCTTGATGTGGAGCAGGCCAACAAGCAATTCAAGTTTGGCCAGGTCAAAGATGGCATGGCCAACATCGATGCGCTGCAGACTTCGGCAGCCAAGGACATGAAGCAGATCGAAAGTCACCTTGGCATGATCAAAGAGGCTGAGGCCGATAACGCCAAGCAGCTGAAAGTTTTGCGCAACGACTATCAGGACGCGCGCAAGACGGTGCTGGCCAAGAGTTTTGCCTATGGCGACGCGCTCCCGGCGCTGGAAGCCAGCTTGCAGGATATCGCCTCACAGTTGACTACGGCGACTGAAGTCAACGTTGGGGGTGACCCGCGGCGGGCAAAAGCCGCGATCAAGCAGTTCAAAAATAGCGTTGCGGCGCTCAAACTGCAAGTCAAGCAGTTGCCGCCGCTGGTGAACTCGGTCGTCAACGAATTTCCTTCACAGTTGCAGGAAATCCAATCGGGCTATCAGCAGTTGACTGAGCAGCATTTTCTCTTTACCGACGACGTGCCCGCTGGGGTCGCCGAGGTGCAAAACCTGGTCGCGAAGGCGGAGGCTCAGATCAAGGACCTGGACGTCACTGAACTGACCGCAAACAACGCGACGATTGCCGACAAAATCGACAGCCTGTACGCGGTGATGGAAAAGGAACTCAACGCGAAGAGTTCAGTTATGGATCAAAAGGACGAGCTGCGGCAGTTCATCAGCCACGCAATGCAGCAGAACCGGACGCTGAATATCGAGCTGGATCACCTCAATCAGTCCTATCAGCTCAACCACGATGAGATCAAAACGGCAAATGAGTTGAAGGTGCAACTGGACACGATCGATCAGGCATACGCCAAGGCCATTGACCAGATCAATCAGAATCAGGCGATTTACTCAGACGTTTTGGCCCAGTTTACGCATGATCGCACAGATCTCACCGAAATCGAAAAGCAGCAGCAGGCCATCAATGCCAGCGTTTCCGGTCTGCGCGAAACCGAACGCAAGGCGCTGGCTCAGGTCGACGCGTTCGAGCGGGCCGTGCGTGATGTGCGCTATGAGGTGTCTCGCCACGACCTGCCGGGTCTGCCAAAAGCCTATCGCGACTTCTTCAAGGTCGTCAGCGACGAGATCCTGCAGCTGAAAGACGACATGGATCAGGTCAAAATCGACTTGGACGCCATTGCCAAAACGCTGATTCGGGTGTCCGCGGACATTGACCAGTTGAAGCAGCAAAGTCGCGACCTGATCAGTGCCGCAGGGCTGTGCGAGCAGCTCATGCAATACGCGAACCGCTACAAGACCTCCCACGAGGAAGTGGCCCAGGCCATGACCGATTCAGCAAAGTTATACGCCAAGTACGATTACCAAGGGGCAGCTGATGCCATTGCCACCGTGCTCGAAAAGGTGGAGCCAGGCAGCTACAAGAAGGTGGCCGACGACTTCAACGCCCAGCAGCACGACGAACTCGTCTAATTGGGTTCAATAGGATAGAAGAAAAGTGCGGCCGCAAGTTTCTACCTGCGGCCGCATTTGCCTTATTTAGTTGGCGTGATGAACGGTACGCGGGGTACTGTCACGCCCACGCTGGTCCCACTCACATACGGGGCAGTTGCGACTTTGGCCAAATTTTCGGTCGTGCCGGTGAGCATCACGCCTCTGAACTTTAATCGCGCCGGTGGGGTCTTCATCGCCTTTTCATAGGCCTGATTATTCTTGGCGCCGGTCCAATATTGGCTGAGTGCTTGGCGCCAGTATTTAATCTGGCTTTGCGGCGATTGACCGTCGGCGAGGGCCATGCCAATCGGACTCTCGCCTATTCTAGGCTGCGCCACGTCGCCGGAGATGGAGACGTGCGCGGTATCGTTAAACAGGTAGCCCCACCGCAGCTCAAGGTTCTTTGGCAGCAGCCGTTTCAGCTCAGCATAAGTGTAGCCGCGGTTAAAAGTGACGGCGATTTCGCCGACGTGATCAGGCAGCTCGGCCAGCGTTTGGGCCTCGTTAGGCAAGTCCTTGGTCCCAGTGTAGAATCGCGCGATTTTTTGCGTGCTCCCGGGCTGGAACTGTTGCAGGCCGAAACGCTTATCGCGGCGTTCAATGCTCTGAGCGAACAACCGGTCGTCCAGCTCCCAGCGCAGGTTGGTGTACTGGGACGTGTAGGTTCCCCAAGGGACTTTGTAACCGTCGATGTCCTTATATTCTTTGGTCACTACATTACCGCCAAAACTGGTGTCGTTAGCCAGCATCTCCGAGGAAAGCTCGACATTGGGCTCTGCGACAGTGTGGTAAGCATTCAGCTGGTCAAACAGGGCCGCGCTTTGCCGGGCCGCCACTTTGTTGAGAACGACGTAACCCAGTGGTACCAAAATCACGACGACGATGGCGGCGATGACGGCCATCATCAGCCGCTGCTTCCACTTGGCATGTTGCAGCGCTTTGTCTAACATTGTTATTCCTCCCATTTGGTGCGCAGACTGGCCCGCGCCCTCGCCAGCATGGTTTTCACACTGGCTGGCTTCAGGCCGAGCAGCTGCGCGATTTCTTGATATGAAAAACCGTAATAATATTTCAACGCCAGCAGTTCTTGCTGGTTGGCGGGCAGCGGTGCAAGCATCTCGGCAAATTGCGCCGGACTGGCGGCGGCAGGTTCGGGAATGGCGGCAGTCAGCGTTTCGCGCTGGCGCCTGCGCAGACTGTCCAGGAAGGCATTGAGCGCGATGCGGTAGAACCAGCCGTCAAAGTTGCGCACGGAAAGGTCCGGCAGCATGACGATGATTTTCTCGTAGGCCGTCGCCACTGCGTCTTCCGCGTCGGCCCGCTGGATCCCGCGCGCCTGCAGCCGCTGCACGACCACGCCGCCTAGCGCCAGCAAATGCTGGTCGAACTCTGATTTGGCCATCTCGCCCCTCCCTCCGTGAATAAGACGTCTGAACTCTGCCAAAAGTATACAGGCTGGCTGAACATTCTTCTATTTATTCTGCCAGGCGGATCCTGGCGGTTCATTTTCGCCAAAATATTTGGTATACTTGCATGCAGCTAAACTTACGAAAAGGAAGAATGTTGACCATGATTTATTTCGACAATAGCGCAACGACCAAGGCGCTGCCGGTGGTTCTGGACACCTACCGCAAGGTCTCCGAGGACTTTTTTGGCAATCCGAGCAGCCTGCATGCGGTCGGCGGCAAGGGCAATGAGGTGCTGCAAAGTGCCCGCAAGCAGATTGCGGACCTGATGCACGCCAAACCCGACGAGATCTATTTCACGTCCTGCGGCACTGAAGGCGACAACTGGGTCATCAAGGGGACGGCCATCGAGAAGCGGCCTTTTGGCAAGCACTTGATCACCACGCAGGTCGAACATCCCGCAGTGATCAACACGATGAGGCAGCTGGAGGAGCTGGGCTTTGAGGTGACTTATCTGCCTGTCGACAAGCGCGGTTTCATCGATCCCGAAGAACTGCGCGCGGCGATCCGGCCGGACACGATTCTGGTTTCGGTGATGGCAGTCAACAACGAGGTCGGCGCCAAGCAGCCGATCGATGCTGTCGCGAAAATCCTCGAGGACTACCCGAGCATTCACTTTCATGTTGACGCCGTGCAAGCGATCGGCAAAGGTCTGATGAAGTCGCTGCGCAATCCGCGCATCGATTTTCTGACGTTCTCCGGCCACAAGTTCCACGCGCCGCGCGGGACCGGGTTTGTTTACATCAAAGAGGGCCGGCACATCGCGCCGCTGTTGACCGGTGGCGGCCAGGAGGATAACCTGCGTTCCGGCACTGAAAACACGCCGGCAATCGCGGCGATGGCTAAGGCGCTGCGGCTGCTGTTGACCGATGAGGATAAAAAGGTCGCGCACCAGCAGGCCATTCGCAAGGCGATTTACGACCACGTCAGCCAGTTCGCGAACGTGACGATGTTTTCGCAGCTGACGCCTGACTTCGCCCCGCACATTTTGACGTTTGCCATCGCCGGGGTGCGCGGTGAAACCATTGTCCACGCGTTTGAGCCGCACGACATCTACATCTCGACGACTTCGGCCTGCTCAAGCAAAAAAGGTACTGAAAGCTCCACCTTGGCCGCGATGCATGTCGACGACAGTATCGCCACATCCGCGATCCGGGTCAGCTTGGACGAGTACAACACGATGGACGAGGCCAGGGCCTTTAACCAGGCGTTCGACCAGGTTTATGCCGGCTTTGCCAAGTTGATGCCGTCTGCCTAACCCGTTGCCACTTTATTGGAGGAAAAAATCTGTGAATTACACTGAAATCATGGTGCGCTATGGCGAGTTGTCCACCAAGGGCAAGAACCGCCAAGCTTTCATCAGCCGCCTGCACGGCAACGTCACCAAGGCGTTGCACGAATTTCCCGACCTGACCATTCGGCCCAAGCGCGACCGGCTGCACATCGAGCTCAACGGTGAGGACGCCAAGGCCGTGATGGCCCGCCTGTCCAAGGTGTTTGGCATCCAGACCTATTCGCCATCTGTGAAAGTTGAAAAAGACATGGACCAAGTGCACGAGGCCGTGCTGGCATTAATGAATGAATCTGTGCCGCAGGGAGCCAGTTACAAGGTCAACACCCGGCGTGCGGACCACACGTTTGCGCTTGACACGAACCAGATGAACTTGAATCTCGGCGACTTTTTGGTCGATCACCGGCCAGACCTCAAGGTGCAGATGCACCATCCGGATTACACCTTGCGGGTGGAAGTGCGCCGTGACGCGATTTATCTGTCTACGCAAACGATTCAAGGCGCGCTGGGCATGCCCGTCGGCACCGCCGGGAAGGCCATGCTGATGCTGTCCGGTGGGATCGATTCCCCGGTCGCCGGCTATTACGCCCTAAAGCGCGGTGTCGATCTGGAAATGGTTCACTTTTTCAGCCCGCCGTACACGTCCGACTCGGCTTTGAACAAGGCCAAGCAGCTAACCACCAAACTGGCGCCATACGCCGGCTACATCAAGTTTATTCAGGTGCCGTTCACTGAGATTCAGGAAACCATTAAGGCCACCGTACCGGAAGGGTACCTGATGACGGTGCAGCGGCGGCTGATGCTGCGGCTGACCGAGGCGCTGGCCAAGCAGCGCGGGGGTCTGGCCATCGTCAACGGCGAGTCGATCGGCCAAGTGGCGTCCCAGACTTTGGAAAGCATGGTCGCCATCAACGATGTGACCAACATGCCGATCATTCGGCCAGTGGCCACGATGGACAAGACGGAGATCATCAAGGTCGCGCAGGACATCGACACCTACGACCTGTCGATCATGCCGTTTGAAGACTGCTGCACAATTTTCGCGCCGCCGTCTCCTAAGACCAAGCCAAACCTGGACAAGACGCGCTACTACGAAAGCAAGCTGGACGTTGAGGGGCTGATGCAGCGCGCCTTGGATGGTGTGAAGATCACCGAGATCAAGTCGTCCGACGAGTTCATGAACCAAGACCAGGACATGATTTCTGAGCTGCTGTAAAAAGGAGACCGCGATGACTGAGATCCGCTACATGAATCGGCCCGAGGCCAAGGCGTACTTGGATTGGGTCTATCCAGCGCCGTATGAGTTCTATAACATTCCCGCCGCGGTTCACGCGGTAGAAATGGACAACATTTTTGCTGATGACGGGGATGACTACTATTCGGTGCTGGAAAACGACGAGCTGATCGGGATGTACGAGTTTTCTTTCCCCAATGGCGTGATGGAAATTGGCTTGGGGCTGGCGCCGGCCTACACGGGCGCCGGCCGTGGCCGCGCCTTCGTTCAGGCCGGCATCGACTTTGGCCGCCAGCGCTACCACTACGCCGGCCCCATTACCCTCGAGGTCGCGGACTTTAACGCCCGTGCCCGCCACCTGTATGAGGCCTTGGGCTTCAAACAAACCGGCACGCGCGAGGCTGATGCGTATGGGACTCCGGTCACGTTTGTGCAGATGAAATTAGATCAGTGAGTACTGCAAGCTGCCTGGTGAGGGCAGCTTTTATTATGCCGATAAAAGAGTTGCGCTTCTGGGATACAGGGCTTGAAGTGGTGCCCACCACGATTGCTGTGCGTCGCCGGCCCAATCCTCCCGGAACCCAGTACGTCTGGCGGTCGCGCACTTCCACCGGATTTTGTTTGTTCGTTCACAAAGGTTATGCTAAACTGACATTGTGAACGCTTACACAGAATTCAAGGGCGGAGGCAAGACCCATGCAAAACACAAAAGCACATGTCTCAAAAGCTACGATTAAACGCATTCCCCTGTACTATCGCGCAGTTGTCCAGCTACAGCAGGAAGGCGTCGCCCGCATTCGTTCGGACCGTCTAAGCGAAATTATTCACATACCATCTGCGACCATCCGCCGCGATTTTTCCAGCTTCGGAGAGCTCGGCAAAAGCGGCTACGGCTACAGCATTGCGACGTTGGTGGAGGAGTTCGGCCAGCTGCTCGACGTGGATTCTTCCGAGTCAATTATTCTGGTCGGCGTCGGCGGCTTGGGGCGCGCGCTGCTGATGAATAATTTTCGCCGTAATCCGGACCTGAACATTGTCATGGCGTTCGACGCCGACCCGACGAAGGTCAACACTCGCATTGGCGGCATTCCGGTGTACCCGTTTGCGACTCTGGCGGCACACATGAACCCGAACATTCACACGGCAATCCTCGCGGTGCCGAGTGCGTCGCAAACCGGGGTGATCGGCACGCTGGAGGCGTTCGGCATCAACGCCATCATGACGTTCGCACCGCAGCCGGTGGCCTGCGCGCCGCAGACTACCATCCGCTACATCGATTTGACCTCGGAGCTGCAAAGCCTGCTGTACACCGCGCACCAAAAGGCGAAAGCCCGTTGACGGGTCGCGGCCGCTCGGCTTATAATAGCGTCAACGCGATGACCAAGAGGGTTGCGGGACGCTTTTTCAGCGACAAGGCGGGTGGTGTGAGCCTTGAAGTGTTCCGTGATAAGTAGCTTGCGAGCCGTCGACCTGAAGTCAGTAGGGCCGACCGGGACCACCCGTTATCAGGTTCAAGTGAAGGCGTTGAGCCTTAATTTAGGTGGTACCGCGAGCTAACTCGTCCTAATCGATAGGGCGAGTTTTTTTGTGCAAGCTGCGAAGGCGGGCGCTTTTAGGGTGACAGCCAGCATAGCCTAACGCGTTGCCGCCGTTTTTTGGCGGCGGTGCGTTAGGCGTAGCTGGATGCTCACCCGTTGCCCGCCTGAGCGCAACTACCCGATCTCGGCATCGAAAACAACAGGAGGATCCTTATGAGTGAAGAATTAGCACCAAAATTCGACCCCAAAGCAGTCGAAGCCGGCCGCTATCAGAAGTGGCTGGACCAGGGCGTATTCAAACCAAACGGCGACAAGAAGGCCAAGCCGTACACGATCGTTATCCCGCCGCCGAACGTCACCGGCAAGCTGCACATGGGCCACGCCTGGGACACGACGCTGCAGGACATGATCATTCGCCAAAAGCGGATGCAGGGCTATGACACCTTGTACCTGCCGGGGATGGATCACGCCGGCATCGCGACGCAAGCCAAAGTCGAAGCCAAGCTGCGCGAGCAGGGGATTTCGCGCTACGACCTGGGCCGTGATAAGTTCATCCAGCAGGTTTGGGACTGGAAGGACGAGTACGCGGCAATTATTCACAAGCAGTGGGCCAAAATGGGCCTGTCATTGGACTATTCTCGCGAGCGGTTCACCCTTGATGACGGGTTGTCCAAGGCGGTTCGCAAGGTGTTCGTCGACCTTTACAACAAGGGCCTGATCTACCGCGGCGAGTACATTGTTAACTGGGATCCGCAGGCGCGCACGGCGTTGTCCGACATCGAGGTCATTCACCAAGACGACAAGGGTGCTTTTTACCACCTGATTTATCCCTTCGCCGATGGGACGAAGGGCGGCATTGAAATTGCCACCACCCGGCCGGAAACCATGTTTGGCGATACCGCCGTGGCCGTCAACAGCAAGGATCCGCGCTACAAAGACATGATTGGCAAAGAAGTCATCGTGCCGGGCGTCGGCCGAAAGATTCCAATCATCGCCGATGAGCACGCGGACATGGACTTTGGGACCGGGGCCGTTAAAATCACGCCGGCCCACGACCCCAACGACTTCCAGGTCGGCCTGCGCCATGACCTGCCGCGTATCAACTGCATGAATGACGACGGCACCATGAACGAAAACGCCGGCAAGTACCAGGGCATGGACCGCTTCGAGTGCCGCAAGACGCTCGTCAAGGATTTGCAGGACTCCGGTGACATCATTAAAATCGTGCCGATTGTCCACAGTGTCGGCCACTCCGAACGCACCGGCGTGCAGGTTGAAGCCCGCCTGTCCACCCAGTGGTTCGTCAAGATGAAGCCGCTCGCTGAAGCCGCCATCAAAAACCAGCAAGGCGCCGGCAAGGTCGACTTCGTGCCAGACCGCTTCGAACACACCTTCCTGAACTGGATGGCAAACATTCACGACTGGGTCATCTCCCGCCAGCTCTGGTGGGGTCACCGCATCCCGGCCTGGTACAACAAGAAGACCGGCGAGACTTACGTCGGCGAAGAAGACCCGAAGGACCCGGAAAACTGGGAACAGGATCCCGATGTTCTGGATACCTGGTTTTCCAGCGCCTTGTGGCCATTTTCCACGCTGGGCTGGCCGGACAAGGACGCGCCTGACTTCAAGCGCTACTACCCGACCAACACGCTGGTTACCGGCTACGACATCATTCCGTTTTGGGTTGCTCGCATGATTTTCCAAGGCCTTGAGTTCACCGGTCAGCGCCCGTTTGAGCACACCTTGATTCACGGCCTGATGCGCGACGAGCAGGGCCGCAAGATGAGCAAGTCCCTGGGTAACGGCATCGATCCGATGGACGTCATTGAAAAGTACGGCGCCGACGCGTTGCGCTGGTTCCTGACGCAGGGCAACAAGCCTGGCCAGGACGCCCGTTTCTCCTACACCCAGATGGACGCAGCCTGGAACTTCATCAACAAGATTTGGAACATGAGTCGCTTTGTGCTGATGAACCTGGGCGACACGAAAGCAGACGACGAGCCGGATCCAAGCACTTTCGACCTGTCGGACAAGTGGATTTTTGCCCGCCTGAACGACACAGTCGCTGAGGTGACGCGCCTGTTCGACCACTTTGAGTTTGGCGAAGCCGACCGCGCGCTGTACAACTTCATCTGGAATGAACTGGCCGACTGGTACATCGAAATGTCCAAGGAAGTCCTTTACGGCGACGATGAGACGATCAAGGCGCAAAAGCGGGTCAACCTGCGCTATGTGCTGGATCAGACCCTGCGCCTGCTGCAGCCGATCATGCCGTTTGTGACAGAAAAAATCTGGCTGACGATGCCCCACGACGGCGAGTCCCTGGTGACGGCGGCATACCCGACCACGCACCAAGAATTTGAAAATCCGGCTGCTGTCGCGCAGATGCAGGCCATCATTGAGCTGATTCGCGGTGTCCGCAACATTCGCGCCGAGGTCAACGCGCCGCTGGCCAGTCCGATCGACTTGATCATCAAGCTGCAGGACCCAAGTCTGGAGGCGGTCTTCAATGATAACCGCGACTTCATCGACCGGTTCGTTCACCTGAAGGCAATGACTGTGGGTACCGACGTCGAGGCCCCAGCCTTGGCCGGCAGCGCCGTCACGACCGGCGCGACGATCTATGTCCCGCTCAAGGAACTGATCGACTTGGATGAGGAAATCGCTAAGCTGCGAAAAGACGCCAAGAAGCTCGAGCAGGAGATAACGCGGGCCGACAAGAAGCTGAGCAATCAAGGTTTCTTGGCCAAGGCGCCGGAAGCAGTGATCACGGAACAGAAGGCCAAACGAACCGACTTTACGACGAAACTGGACGCGACCAACGCCCGCATCAAGGAACTGCAAGCGGCCAAATAATGGTCACGCTTAGGAAGAAGCTGCCGCGTGCAGCTTCTTTTTTTGGCTACCGTGGTATAAAAATAGTTTTTACTAAGAATTAAGCATTGGCAACGCTTGCCCGGACCCCAGCGGTTGTCAGGGGTGCTGGGGGCGGTATAATTGATTTGAAGGCTGATGGGCTAACTATTAGTCAGTGTGATATACTTTGCACACAAGCGATTTGACTATGGTAAGGAGCAGTTATGAAAAGAAAAAGTTGGTTGATTACCGCCGCAGTCGCCATTTTGGCCGTTGCTGGGATCGGTTACGGGGTCCGCAGTAACCATTACCAAGACCGGTTTTTACCGAAGACTGAGGCCTTGGGTGTCGACCTGAGCGGTAAAACCGTCAAACAGGCGGATGCGAAAATGAAGGCGCAGCTGGCCGACGTGAATTACCAGCTGAAGGACGGCGGCAAGACTGTGGCCACAGTGTCCGGGCAAACATTGGGCCTCAAGCGTGATTACACGACCATGCTGAATAAGCTATTATCCAAGCAGAATCCGTGGGGTTTTTCCGCGGTGGTGCTGGCGCAAAGCGATAAAACGGCTTTGGCCTCTAGCGCCGACAGCGCGGAGATCAAGCAGTACGCGAACGCCGAGGCAGCCAAGCTGAACGCGTCGCGGACCGCGCCGGTCGATGCCAAGGTCGTTTTGACGAATGACAGCTACAACATTGAGAAGGAAAAACCAGGTAACCAAATCGATGCCGCCAAGCTGGCCGAGGCGCTTGCCGGGGCGATTCAAGCTAACCGCCGCACGGTCGCTTTGAAGCAAACGTTCGCCCAGCCTAAGGCCAAGGCCAATGATCAAGCCCTGAAAGATGCTGTTAGCAAGCTGCAAGCAATGGGTGACATCAAGGCTGTCGTGACGGTCACAAACCATCAGGAGCAGATTTCAAGCGACCGGCTCAAATCGTGGCTGAGTTACTCTGACGGCAGCGTCCAGGTCGACCGCGGTGGTGTGGCCAAGTTTGTGTCTGAACTCGCCGACAAGTACAACACGTACAACAAGTCCCGCCAGTTTCATTCGACCAAGCAAGGAATCGTCACGGTGCCGGCTGGCACTTATGGTTGGAGCATTATGCAGAGCAAGGAAACCGATGCCCTGATTACCCTGATCAAAGCTGGCAAGGACTTCACCCAGCCGGTTCTGCACCAAGGTACCGGTTACCACGCTGATGGCACGGATATTGGCTCCACGTATCTAGAGGTCGACAGGGAAAATCAGCACGAATGGCTTTACCAAAATGGCAAAGTGGTGCTGGATTCCGCCGTTGTCACTGGCAAGCCGGCCACACCAACGCCGAGCGGGGTGTTCGCGGTGTGGTCGAAGCAGCGCAACGCTACCCTGGTAGGCGAGGATTATCGCACACCGGTGAACTATTGGATGCCGATCGATAATACTGGCGTCGGGTTACACGATGCCTCGTGGCAGCCAACTTTTGGCGGTACGTGGTATCAGCAGCACGGCTCGCACGGCTGCGTCAACCAGCCGCCGGCCTTCATGCCGAAGTTGTTTGCCGCTGTGGCGGTCGGCACCCCGGTCATCGTGATTTAAACGATCAATCAACGCGTTCAGGCCGTTTGGCTTGGGCGCGTTTTGTAGTAAGATTAAGGGCATTATTGGGGGCTTAGACATGAAAACTTACGATGAGACCGTTGCAGCGATCCATGCGCTGCCGCGGCTGGCCAAAACCGGCGGCCACGAGCGCATCTTGGCACTGCTTCACGCGCTGGGCGACCCGCAGCACGACCGCTACGTTCACGTGACCGGCACGAATGGCAAGGGCTCGACCGCATCGGGCATCGCGCACATCATGGAAGCCAGTGGGCTGAAAGTCGGGCTGTACACCTCGCCGTTCATCATGCGCTTTAATGAGCGCATTATGATCGATCACCAGCCGATCCCCGATGCCGATCTAGTGGCGGCTGCCGCGACCACAGACGCCGCGATGGCCAAACTGCGTGAAACTGATCCCGACTTTGGGGTGACCGAATTTGAGTACATCACGGCGCTAGCGTTTTGGTATTTTCACCAGCAGCAGGTGGACCTAGCGGTGATCGAGGTTGGCATCGGCGGTGATACGGATTCGACCAATGTCATCACGCCGGAGGTCTCAGTGATCACCAGCGTGGGGCTGGATCACGCCAAGCTTTTGGGCCACACCATCAAAAGCGTCGCCACGCACAAAGCTGGCATCATCAAGCCGCAGCGGCCGGTGGTGACGGCGGCGCTGCCGGCAGATGCGATGGCAGCAGTGAAAAAGCGCGTCGCCGAAACCGGCAGCCAGTGGCTGGTGGCCGGTCAGAACTTTGGCACCAGCCGCGCCGCGCTTGATGGCTGGGGGCAGCGCTTTGACTATCAGGCCGGTACGTTTCATCTCAGTCAGGTGTTCGTGCCGCTAGTGGGGGACTACCAGGTGCAAAATGCGGCGCTGGCGATCGCGGCCAGTCGCGTGGCCGCTAAGGCGATGAACTGGCCGCTTCAGCCCCAGGAGATTCGCCGCGGGCTGGCCAAAAACACCTGGCCGGCGCGCATGGAAAAGCTCAGCGACGACCCGCTGATTGTGATCGACGGTGGGCACAACCCGCAAGGCATCGCGGCCATGCTGAGCGCGGTCAAGCAGGTGTTTAACGATGAGCGGGTGACGCTTATCGTCGGCGTGCTGGCGGATAAGGACGTGGCCACCATCATCGCTGAGCTGGAAGCCAGCACGGCGCGGCTCTGGCTGGTCCCCGTGCCGGATAATCCGCGGGCCGAGGCCTTGGCAGACTACCCGGACGCCGGCAAGCTGCGCACTTTTGCCAGCTGGCAGGAGGCGCTGGCCGCCCACCTGGACGAGTTTCCAGATGAGCCGGTGGTGCTGACGGGCTCGCTTTACCTGGCCTCTGCTGTACGCCAAACGTTGCTCGGCAGTCAGCGCTAAAGGTTTAGATGGCGTAATCTCTCCTCAAAAAGGGGGAGTCAAGATGCAGCCAAGGGAATTGATTCAAGCGCACGGACCGCTTGCGCTATCGGATAAGGAACTGCTGGAAGTGTTGATTGGCAGCGGCAGCGGGCAGTACGACGTCGTCATGGTGGCAGAGGAAGTGCTGCGCCAGTACCCGGCCTTGACCGGGCTGAGTCTCGCCACCGCTGGTGACCTGCTGGCCGTACCGGGCATTGGTCCGACTAAGGCCGCCCGGCTGGTGGCCGGCCTCGAGTTGTCACGGCGCGTGCAGCAGCGGCAAACGCTGAGGTACGGCGAAGTACTGGACGCCCCGCAAATCGGTGCGGCGATGGTGCAGCGCCTGGCTGGGGCCACTGAGGAGCACCTGCTGGCGCTGATGCTGGACGTGCGCAACGCCATCATTCGCGAGGTGGAACTGGCCCACGGCGGGGTCGACAAGTCGATTGCTGATCCGCGTGTGGTGTTTCGCATGGCGCTGGCACTGAATGCGTCGCGGTTGATTCTGGTGCACAATCACCCCAGCGGCGATCATCTGCCCTCCGAGATGGACGTTGAGCTGACCGAGCGGTTTGCTGCTGCCGGGGCCCTGATTGGGGTGGCCTTGCTGGACCACATTGTGGTGGGCGGCGATCAGTTTTACTCGTTCAGCCAGGAACACCACCTCTAAGATTTATTAAATTATGGCGATGGAAGCGTGTGAATCGTGAGCGCAAGACCGGACGACGAGGTCTTTATGCTATAATGCAAGAGATTAGAAAATCGGACTTGTAAGGAGAGAACGTCTTGCTTGGATTAGGCTCAAAAAACATCGGGATCGACCTCGGTACCGCAAACACGCTCGTTTACGTTGACGGGAAGGGCATCGTCACGAACGAACCGTCAGTCGTGGCGAAAAACACACAAACAGGGGAAATCATTGCGGTGGGCGAGGAAGCCCGCGCAATGATCGGCCGCACCCCGGCTGACATCGACGCGATTCGGCCAATGAAAGACGGTGTGATCGCCGACTACGACACCACGGCAGCGATGCTGAAGTACTTCATGAACAAGGCGCTTGGCGGCAAGAACAACCACCCGCAGGTCATGATCTGCGTGCCCAGCGGCGTCACCGAAGTGGAAAAACGCGCGGTGATCGACGCGGCCAAGGTGGCAGGCGCCAAAGAGGCGTTTGTCATCGAGGAGCCATACGCGGCGGCCATTGGTGCGGGCTTGCCCGTCATGGATCCGACCGGCTCTATGGTCGTTGATATCGGCGGCGGCACGACCGACGTGGCCACCATTTCGCTCGGCGGCATTGTGTCGAGCCGCTCCATCCGGATGGCCGGCGACAAGGTCGACGAGGCAGTGGTAGCGTACATCCGCCAGAACTTCAACTTGCTGATTGGCGAGCGCACGGCGGAAGAGATCAAGATCGAGTTGGGCTGCGCTTCCATCGAGGAAGCCAAGAAGCTGGACGGCATGACCGTACGCGGGCGTGACCTGTTGACCGGTCTGCCGAAGACGCAGGATATCACGGCCGAAGACATCGCCAAAGCGATTCAGGAAACTGTCCAGGCGATCATTGAGGCCATTAAGGACACGCTGGAAGAGACCTCACCGGAAATCGCGGCAGACGTCATCGATCACGGCATTGTGCTGACTGGCGGCGGCGCGCAGCTGAAGTCGTTGGATGCCGTCATCTCCGACGCCACCAAGGTGCCTGTGTTTGTGGCGCAAGATCCACTGGAATGCGTCGCTATCGGTACCGGGGAATCCCTTAAGAACATCGATGTCCTGAAGAAACACTGATCCATGCAGGCAGCTGCAATCACCAGTGGCCGGTCCGCGAGTTTTATTGGGCCGGCTTTTTCATTGAGAAGACCAAAAGGAGCGACTCATGCAAAAGTTCTTTTCTAACAAAAAACTGATCGTCTTGATGGTCGCCTTGTTGGTCAGCGTGGGGCTGATGTTCACGTCCATGTCCGTGCGGAATAATAAGAACACGCCGCCCTTGGTACAGCAGATCGGCAACGATATTGTCGGCATCGGTGGGCGCATCGTTGCCGCGCCTGGCAACTTTATCAAAGGCGGGCTGGATGACGTCAATGACCTACTGAACACGTACCAGGAAAATCGCCTTCTCAAGGCGCAAGTGGCGGACCTGGCGCAGACCAAGGTCACCAACCAGACTTTGCAAAGTGAGAATCGGGCACTGAAAAAGCAGCTGAAGCTGAACGCCACCTTGACGGATTACGACCAGGTGCCGGCGACGGTCATGATGCGCAGCCCCAGCGACTGGCGCAACATTGTCGTGATCAACAAGGGCCAAGGCGCTGGCGTGGCTAAGGGCATGCCAGTGATGGCCGGCTCTGGGTTGGTTGGGCGCGTGGTCGAAGTGGAGAAGACCAATGCCAAGGTGGAAATGATGACCACGGACAACAAGTCCGCCGACCGGTTTGCGGCGCAGATCACCACCGGCGATGGCAGTATTGTCAACGGCGTGATCTCGAGTTATAACGCCGCCAAGAACCAGCTGGTGCTTGGTCAAGTCGATACCGAAGACAGCATCAAAAAAGGGCAGAAGGTCGTTACCTCTGGACTCGGTGGCAGCACGCCAAAAGGGCTGCTCATCGGGACGGTGGCGTCGGTCGCCAAGGATGATTTTGGCCTGGCCAACACGGTGTACGTCAAACCGGCCGCTAATTTCAACGACCTTTCCGTGGTGACGGTGATCGACCGCACCATCAAGGGTGAGTAACATGCTGAAAGACAAAAAGTTTACCAAGCACGGCTGGGTGCTGCTGCTTCTGCTGGTGACCTTGCTGTTGGACGGGGTCATCGCGCAGGTCTTTGCACAGTTTGTGATGTCGCCGACGTTCACCGGGGTCCCGCAGCTGACTTTGATCGCGCTGATCATGGCGACCCTGCTGCTGCCTGAAGAAGAATACATTGTGGCCATCGCGGCGGTGTTTGGCCTGATTTTTGACAGCTACTACACGGGCATGCTGGGGGTCAACGCGCTGCTGTGGCCGCTGCTGGTTTACGTGGTGCGGCAGCTCGGGCCAGTGGTGCCCAAGTCGCCGTTTTACATTGGGGCGCTGGTCGTGATCGTGCTGACGCTATTCACCCTGGCCAATTACGCGGTCAACCGCTTTTTGGGGTTCGCACAAGTCACCGCCACGACGCTGATCGCCAACCACCTCGGGCCGAGTCTCATCGTGAATCTGGTGATATTTGCGCTGGCGTATTTGCCTTTACGCCAGATATTGATAAACTTAAGGATAGATTAATATTGGGGGTGTACGCATGGAGGCAGTAACGCTGAAGGGCCGCCAAAGCGGGTTCGAGCTGCAGCTGGCATCAGAGGCTTCACTGGATGAGATCACAGCGGCTTTGACCACGCTGCTTGCGCGCGTGGCGGGGGACACGAAGGACCAGGAACATGTCGATTTTGTTCTGGAAACCGGTGATCGCCTGCTTAATGAGGACCAGGCCAAGGCAGTGCAGACGGTGTTTGACACTTATCCGCAGTTCGCCATCAAGACCATCCATGCGGCGGTGGCGGCAGTCGAGCCACTCCGGGCTGAATTCGCGGCGAAGGCAACCCATTTGGTCGGCGGCGTTCTGCGCTCCGGTCAGGAGGCGGACTACAGCGGCGATGTGCTGTTTTTGGGCGACCTGCACCGCGGCGCCACGCTGAAAACCACCGGCAACATCTTTGTGATGGGCCAGGTTGAAGGCCTGCTGATTGCCGGGACGTTGGGGGACCAAGAGGCCGTTATCGTTGGCGACATCAGCCGCGCCGCGCAGATTCGCATCGCTGACACCTTGGAGATCATCGATAAAAATTCCTACACCGCGCAGACGACGTCATACATTGACGACCTGCACGCACTGGTGCATGGTAAGGTGCCAGCACTGGCCAAGCTGCGGCCGAAACTGTTCCGGAAACTGGAGGAAATGTAATGGGTACTTCTTTGGTGGTCACCTCAGGCAAGGGCGGCGTCGGCAAAACCACGACGACGGCCAATATCGGCACGGCGCTTGCGCTGCAAGGCAAAAAAGTGTGTCTGATGGATCTGGATATCGGGCTGCGCAATTTGGATGTGGTCCTGGGCCTGTCCAACCGGATCATTTACGACATTGTTGACGTGGCCAGCGGCCGCGCCAAGGTGCATCAGGCGCTGATCAAGGACAAACGCTTTGACGACAAGCTGTACGTCTTGCCGGCGGCGCAAAACGCGGAAAAAGATTCGCTCGAGCCCGATCAGGTCAAGGCGATTGTCGACGAGCTGCGACCGGAATTCGATTATCTGATTTTGGACTCGCCAGCGGGCATTGAGCAAGGCTTCCGCAATGCCGTCGAAGGCGCGGACGGCGCAATCGTCGTCACGACCCCAGAGATTTCCGCGGTGTCAGATGCGGACCGCATCGTCGGGCTGCTTGAGCAGCGTGACATGGTGTACCCGCCGCGCCTGATCATCAACCGCATCCGCCAGCACATGATGGCCGATGGCCGGTCGATGGATATCGACGAGATCACGCAGCACCTGGGCATCGACTTGCTTGGCATCGTGGTCGATGATGATGGGGTGATCGCCAGCTCCAACAAAGGCGAAACCGTCGTAATGGACCCCGACGACTTAGCCAGCCAAGGCTACCGCAATATTGCGCGGCGGCTTTTGGGCGAGTCCGTGCCGCTGATGAACATCGAGCAGAAAAAAGTTGGCTTTTGGCACAGACTTTTTCAGCATCAGGGTTGACATTCATTTTGAAGCAGGTATTATAGCCTTAATCAATTAAAACGTTGAGTGGAAATGGTGAGAAGCTGATCAGCCAAGCGAGTCCGGAACGGTGAGAGCCGGACGTGATCATTCTTGCCTCACATCCACGAGTGCCTGATTGAACTCAGTAGGTCAGGCCGGTTGGGCTCGTTATCGCCGTGGTTGAAAAACGACATGAGACCTTCGCGGTGACGCGTTGGTGAGCATGAGGTGGTACCGCGGCATTCAAGTCGCCCTCATTCAGACATTAGTCTGAGTGGGGGCGTTTTGTTTTACCGCCAGTTCCATGTTTTTCAACCACGTGAGGACCAGTCGGTGACGGCTGGTCGAAATGAGGTGGCACCGCGCGGAAGCGTCCTCAAGCAATTGCTTGAGAACAATTCTGTGCGGTGTTTTTTTATTCAACGTTTGAAAACGCAAGGGAGGAATAATCATGAGTTACATTAATTCGATTTTGCCGGCGCTGCTGGCTGGGGTGAAAATGACGTTGGGGGTCTTCTTCCTGACGTTGATCGGGGCCATTCCGTTGGGCATGCTGGTGTCAGTTGGGCTGATTCAGCGCGGCAAAAACATCCTGGCCAAGGCTGGCAAGGCAATTCTTTCAGCCTACATCTGGGTGTTCCGTGGCACGCCGCTGCTGCTTCAGTTGATTTTCGTCTTCTACGGCCTGCCGCTGATCGGCATCGTGTTTGACCGCTTCTCAGCTGTCATTTTCACCTTCATCCTCAACTATGCGGCCTACTTCGCCGAGATTTACCGCGGCGGTTTCGGCGCGGTTGAGGAAGGCCAGTTCGAGGCCGCGACGGTGCTGAACATGACGCGCTGGCAGACGCTGCGCTACGTGGTGATTCCTCAGGTGCTGAAGATCGTGCTGCCGTCCATGGGCAACGAGGTCATCAACCTGGTCAAGGATTCCAGCTTAGTTTACGTCATCGGGCTTGGCGACCTGCTGCGGGCCGGCGAGGTTGCAACCTCTCGCGACGTGACGCTGGTGCCGTTGGTGCTGGTCGCCGTCATCTATCTGGTGATGACGCTGCTGCTCACGCTGCTGCAGCGCCGCGTCGAAAAGTCATTCAGCTACTACAAGTAGGCAGGGGGTAAGCATATGTTAGAGCTTAAAAATATTTCCAAACGCTTCGGCGATCAGGTCGTCCTGGACAACCTGGATGTCACGATTGAAGACCAGAAAACACTCGCGATCGTTGGCCCCAGCGGTGCCGGCAAGACCACGCTGCTGCGGATCATCGCGGGGCTAACCCCGGCCGACAGTGGCAGCTTCACCTACAACGGGCAAGCGACTTCTGCTGCTGAGCTCCGCAAGCAAGGCGTTATCGGCGTCGTGTTCCAGGGCTTTGAATTATTCCCGAACCTGTCTGTGCTGAAAAACATCACACTGGCGCCGACACTGCAAGGTGTCAGCGCGGCAACCGCGGAGAAGCACGCGCGCAACTTGATGGACCAGCTGGACCTGGAAGCGCAGGCCAACGCGTACCCGTACTCCCTGTCTGGCGGCCAAAAGCAGCGGGTGGCGATCGCTCGGGCGCTGGCGCTTGATCCCAAGATCCTGCTTTACGACGAACCGACTTCCGCCCTGGATCCTAACCTGCGCCAGTCCGTGGCTGATCTGATCGCCAGCGTCAAGCAGCAGGGGATGACACAGGTGGTCGTCACCCATGACATGGAATTCGCCAAGATGGTGGCAGACGCGACACTGACAGTGGCCAAGCAGGGGAGTGAGTCGAATGAAGCGTAAGTGGTTAACAATCCTGTTGACGCTGCTGGCTGGGTTCGCCTTGGTGCTTTCCGGTTACGCCCGCACCGAGCAGAAGAACTCCTGGCCGCGCATCAAACAGGATCAAAAAGTGGTCGTCGGCCTTGACGACAGTTTTGTCCCGATGGGTTTTCGCCAAAAGAACGGCACCGTCGCCGGCTACGACATCGACCTGGCACGGGCGCTGTTCAAGCTTTACGGTGTGAAGGTCAGCTTTCAGACGATTGACTGGTCCATGAAGGAAACCGAGCTGCGCAACCAAACTATCGACCTGATCTGGAACGGCTACACCGTGACGCCTGAGCGCCAAAAACAGGTGGCCTTTTCAACCGAGTACTTGAAGAATCACCAGGTGCTGGTCACAAAGCGCGCTGATAACATCAATTCGTTTGCCGACATGAAGGGCAAGGTCGTCGGCGCTCAAAGCGAAAGCAGCGGCGCCTCGGACATCGACGCTCAGCCGAAAAAGCTGAAGGACATCATTAAAAACCGCGAGCCGGTCCTGTACGACACCTTTGATAACGCCTTTTTGGATCTGAATGCCGGGCGGATTCAGGGCATCGTGATCGACCAGGTTTACGCCAACTACTACATTGCCCACCAAAAGGATCCAGGAGCCTACAAGGTCATCCAAGGCACCTATCCGGCGGAAGATTTTGCGGTCGGCATGCGAAAGAGTGATAATGAGCTGAGAGATCAAATCAATACCGGCCTGAAGACGCTCAAAGCAAACGGCACCCTGAAGAAGTTGAATGAGAAGTGGTTCGGGGTGGCTTCGGTCGATTAGCAGGGAGTTTCCATTATGTGGCTCACGACCATTGTCATCATTATTATCGTGATCAACGCAACCGCGGCCATCATCACCGTGTTCCGCCAGCCGCGGGACATTGCGGCGACTTGGGCGTGGTTGTTAGTGTTATTGCTGCTGCCGGTGATTGGCTTCATTTTGTACTGGTTCTTCGGCCGCAAGCTGGCCACCAACAAGCTGAACTCGCTGGCGACGCAGCAGCGCCTGGGCATCGACCAAATGGTGGCCTCGCAGCAAGAAGCCGTGACGGTCAGTCAGGAAAGCGGGGCGGCCTCGCCGTTTGCCGGCGCCCCTGAGCTGGTGCGGACCTTGCTGCAGGCAGACGGGGCCCTGATCACCACCATGAACCGGGTGCGGCTGCTTTTCAACCGTCAGGACTTTACCAAGGCGCTGTTTGCCGACCTGCGCACCGCGACGCACCACATTCACATTGAGGCCTACACCATTGAACCGGATGGGGTGGGCAAGGCGCTGGTCCAGCTGCTGACCCAAAAGGCTGAGCAGGGCGTGCGGGTCCGGGTGATCTATGACACCTTCGGCTCCCACCGCCTGAATCACGCTTTTTGGCGGCCGCTGGTGCAAGCCGGCGGGCAGGTCGAGCCATTCTTGGAAACGCGGCTGGGCCGGGCCAACTTGCGCATCAACTTCCGCAACCACCGCAAAATTACGGTGATCGATGGGCAGGTCGCGTACATGGGCGGCTTTGACATCGGCAGCACCAGTCGGAAGCTGGCAATCACCCGCGACACGCAGCTGCGCCTGACCGGTCAAGCCGTGGCGTCGCTTCAGGCCCGCTTCTTTATGGACTGGAACACCACGGCCAAGATCAAGAAGGTCCACTTCCAAAAGGCCTACTTCCCGGACCCTGCGGACAACGGCCGCACGACCATGCAAATCGTTGCCGGCGGCCCGGAGCAAAAGCTTGAGGCCATCAAGCTGGGCGACCTACGGCTGATGGCGCTGGCCAAGCACCGGATTTGGGTTCAGTCCCCATTTTTCGTGCCGGACGATTCGCTGCTTGACGCGTTGATTCTGGCGGCGCACTCCGGCATTGATGTGCGGCTGATGGTGCCGGTGCACACAAACCAGCCAATGATGGCCAAGGCCACAGAGTTCTACCTGAACCAGCTGGTCAAAGCCGGCGTGAAGGTCTACCGCTACCAGGCGGGGTTCCTGCACAGCAAGGCCATCATCGTTGACTCACAGTACTTGATGACCGGCTCGCCGAACCTGGATCTGCGCTCGTTCAAGCTCAATTTTGAAATTGCGGCGTTCATTTACGATCGCACGCTGGCCGAAATGGTGGAGCGCCAGTTCAAGCTCGACATGCAGCAGACCACCTTGTACACGTACACGATGGTCAAAAAACAGTCGCCGATGAGTCGGGTGGGGGCCGACTTGGCGCGGCTGTTTGCGCCAATCTTGTAAGCTTACTTTTTGACATTGAATTTCCGCTTGCTATAATGATAGTGCACAAGCAAAATTGTGCCTAAACAAAATAGTGGTGGGACCACGCAAAGGGGAGCCATTGGCTGAGAGTGGGCATTTGCCCAGACCCTTCGAACCTGTTCGCTAATACGAGCGTAGGAATTGCGGTGTCGAGAAATCGACCTTCTTTGTGGGGGATCCTGACCCAAAGGAGGATTTTTTATGTCTAAATCGAATTCACGTGTCTTGATTTTGGTGGAGATTGCGGTGATTGCCGCGTTTGCCATGGCGCTGGAGTACGTGCCGCACAAAACCGGCATTTCCAGTATTGAAATGTCTTACGGGGTGATTCCGATCACTGTGCTGGCGCTGCGGCGCGGCCTTGGCGCCGGGATGGCCGCGGGCCTGACCTGGGGTGTGTTGGATATCATGCTGATTGGCTTTGGCGAAGGGTCCGTCCTGAACCCGATCCAGGGCTTTCTGGAGTATCCAATCGCCTTTGCTGTCGCGGGGCTTGGCGGCTTGCTGTACGGTCGCTTCCAAGCGGCGCTGAAGGCGGGTAAGAACCGCGAGGCCCTGGGCCTGGCCTGGGGGGCTGGGTTGATTGGCGTCTTGGCGAAGTACTTCTGCCATTTCCTGGCCGGCTGGGTCTTCTGGGGGTCATACGCCCCTAAGGGCACGCCGGCGTGGCTGTACTCGCTGGTGATCAACGGCGGCTCGGCCGTCGCCACCGGCATCTTGACCGTGATCGTGGTGTCTGTCTTGATGACCACCGTCAAAAAGCCGCTGTTTGAATCCAAAGACGGCGGTCAGCTGTTGTCACAGCACTAATCCAAGCAAAAAAATAAGTGGGTCTGCAAATGCAGGCTCACTTTTTATAGTGCGGTTAGAAAACATTCATCGCGGATAACCCAACGACTAGGGCCCCAAGGATGGTGACGATCAGCATCGCCCAGGTGGCAATGTGGGTGACCCACCAGAATTTTGAGCGTTTTTCTTTCACCTTAATCACCACCTTTGACCAATTTGGTTGCGCGTTCTACTCGAGTAGTGTACCCGTTTTGCCCAGGCGCTTCAACCAAATTCTCGTGCCCGTACACGCAAAATCGGGTATAGTCTTAAGGGAAGGAAGTGATGAACATGCTGATCGGAATCATTTTACCGTTAGCGGGCCTGGCCTTATGGAGCGTCAGCCGGGCGCTGCAGTTTCATTCGCGCGTGCTGCCATTCCTGGTGGTCGCGCTGGACCTGCTGGGCGTGGCCAGCTTAGCCGCCGCCAAGGCCCCCAACACGATTTGGGTCGCGCTGTTCACCACCACTGCAATTGCGATTCTTTTGATTATCTATTTTCTGGCCCACGATTATGATTTGCTCTTTGCCCGTTATTTCACGACCTTGGGCCGAGTCCTCCTGTTGGCGGCCACATTCTGGTGGCTTGGGGCGATTTTGCTCTCACTTTAGGGCCTGGTCCCCACCATTTTTCCACCTGTCCCCACCCGCTGCAAACCGCAGTGGATGGGGATTTTTTTGTATACTCAGGGAATCGTGGGGTAGCTTTTCAAATTGTCAAGCAGAATTTGTGGGAGTTGGTGGTGAGGAGTGGGTGATTGTGGTAGACTGAATTTAACGTTGGAAAGGGGGCGTTGTCCATGCTGATGGGAGAATTTCATCACAGTATCGATGCAAAGGGCCGGTTGATCATTCCGGCTAAGTTCCGCACCGATCTCGGCAGTGATTTTGTGCTGACGCGCGGCATGGACGGCTGCCTGTTCGGCTATCCGATGGGTCAGTGGCAGAAGCTGCAGACCCAAATCGAGGCCTTACCTCTGACCAAAAAGGACGCCCGGACCTTTACGCGGTTCATGTACTCAGCCGCCACTGAGTGCGAGCTGGACAAGCAGGGCCGCGTCAACATTCCCAAACCTCTGATCCAGCACGCTGGGCTCGATAAGGCTTGCGTCTTGGTCGGGGTCTCCGACCGCATAGAAGTCTGGAGCGAAGAACGGTGGAACAGCTTCACCCAAAGCGCCGAGGACAGCTTCGATGATATTTCCGAAAATCTGACCGACTTTGGACTGTGAGCGCGATGACAGAATATACGCATGAAACCGTGTTATTAAAAGAGGCCACCGACAACTTGGCCATCAAGCCGGCCGGCACCTATGTCGATGCGACTTTAGGGCGCGGCGGCCACACCCGGCGAATCCTCAGCCAGCTGACGGTCGGCCAGCTTTACGCCTTCGATCAGGATCAGGCCGCCATCGACGCGGTCTCAGCGCAAGGGGTGCCGGTCAACCTGCACCTGCTTCACCGCAATTTCCGCGACTTGGATGAGGCGCTTTCGGCAGAAGGGGTCACTTCAGTCGACGGGATCTTGTATGACCTGGGCGTCTCCAGTCCGCAGTTCGACGATTCCAAGCGTGGCTTTTCCTACCGCTTCGATGCGCCGCTGGACATGCGCATGGATCAAAGCCAAGCCCTGTCAGCGCGGGTCGTCGTCAACGAGTGGTCGTATCAGGACCTGGTACGAATTTTCACCCGTTACGGCGAGGAGCGCTTCGCCAAGTCAATCGCCCGCAAGATTGAGCAGGCGCGAGCGAGCAAGCCAATTGACACCACGTTTGAGCTGGTCGATCTGATCAAGGCCGGCATTCCAGCCAAGGCGCGACGCACCGGCGGACATCCCGCCAAGAAGGTGTTCCAGGCAATCCGCATCGCTGTCAATGATGAGCTGGGGGCCCTGGAGGCCTCGCTCACCCAAGCGTTGCAGCTGGTCAAGCCGGGTGGGCGCATCAGTGTCATCACCTTTCAGTCCCTGGAGGACCGGCTGGTGAAGACCATGTTCAAGGAGCAGACGACAGTGCAAGACCTGCCGCAGGGCCTGCCGGTGATTCCGCCGGAAGCCAGGCCGCATTTCAAATTAATCAATCGCAAACCGATCCTCCCTAGCGAGGATGAACTGATTGCCAATCACCGTGCGCACAGCGCTAAGCTGCGGGTGGTTGAGCGGATATATTGAAGGGGTGCTCAAGATGGTCGATAACACAGCAAGACAGCTAGATATGCTGGAACCGCAACGGCGAGAGGCGCCGCAAGCCCGGCCCAAGGTTCAACCGGCAACGCAGCCGGCAACCAAGGTGGCATTTTCGCCGCTGGAGCGGTTGCTCAGCGTCGTATTGGGGCTGGTCGCCGTTGGGTTTTGCCTGTGCTATCTGACCGCTTCGATGCATCTGGCCAATCTGACGCGGACTTACCAGACCGTGCAAAACCAGGTGACCGTGCAAAAGCGGATCATTGCCGACGATAAGCAAACTGTCGGCGAACTGTCCAACTCGGATCGGCTCAACAGCTATGCCAGTGCTCACGGGTTTGCCGTGATCGAGGGTAATATCAAACATGCGGTGAAGTAGACTGATGAAGAAGAAAACGACTAAACGACAAATGCGCGCCCGGCACCCCGAGCGCAATCGGAAAGTGTTCGGGATTGTCCTGTTCGCGCTCACCCTGATTGCGCTGCTGGCGTTCGTTTGTCGTTTTGCGTACGTGGCGCTTGTCGGGTCGGTGGATTCCAAAAACCTGGCGGTGTATCGCGCCTCCCAGTATGCACGCAAAACGACCCTGCAGGCCAAACGCGGCAGTATTGTCGACCGCAACGGCCAGACAATCGCCGAGGACGCATCAACCTACACCATTTATGCGATTACCGATCAAAATTACACGCAAAACGGCAAGAAGCTTTACGTCAGCGACAAGGCCAAAACGGCAGCCGTGCTGGCCAAATATCTGCCGCTTTCTGAGGCCAAAATTTTGGCCTATTTGAGTCCCAAAAAGAAGACTTTCCAGGTCGAATTTGGCGCCGCTGGCACGGGGTTATCGTTGTCCATCCGTAAGGAGATCGAGGCAGAACACCTGCCGGGGATCCACTTCATTGACAGTCCCTCTCGGTTGTATCCGAACGGGGTATTTGCCAGCTACACGATTGGGCTGACTCAAACGAATGCAGCCAACAAGAATCAACCACTGGTCGGGGTCATGGGGCTGGAAAAAGAGTTCAATAAACAGCTGGCCGGCACTAACGGCTACCAGACAGCCCAGGTGGATAATTACGGCTACCGACTGCCTAAGGCCAAGGTACGGACTAAGGCAGCTAAAAATGGTGGCATGGTTAAGAGTACCCTGGATTCTTCTTTGCAGTCGTACCTGGAAACGCTGCTCGCCAGCGTTCAAACTAAGTACAAGCAGGCGTCAGTTACCGGGGTCGTCATGAACGCTAAATCCGGAGAAATCCTGGCGGCGAGCCAGCGGCCAACCTTTGATCCCAGCACGATGGAAGGGCTTGAGCCCGGCTCGTCTTGGCAAAACATGCTCGTGGAAGATACTTATGAACCCGGGTCAGTGATGAAGGTCTTCAACTTGGCAGGGGCGATTCAAAGTGGGACCTTTCAGCCGAACACCTACTATAATTCTAGCGGTGTGAAAGTCGAAAACACCACCATCCATGACTGGAACCACGTCGGTTTTGGCGAGATCCCATTTTCGCAGGCTCTGCCACGCTCCAGTAACGTCGGTTTTGTGCACATTGTGCAGCAGATGGGTGAAGCAAATCAGGCCAAGACCTTGAAAGACTTTGGATTTGGCCGGCCAACAGGGATCACGCTGCCGAATGAAGCTTCAGGCGGATACAGCCTGACCAACCCGGTTACCCGTGCCGTCATGGGTTATGGCCAAAGTATCAACGTGACGCAAATGCAGATCTTGCAAGCGGCGACCGCAATTGCCAACAAGGGCACGATGATCCAGCCGCGAGTCGTCACGCAGGTCACCGGTTCGAACGGGAAAGTGACCAACTACAAGCGTCAGGTAGTGGGTCACCCAATCTCCGCCGCCACCGCGAAAACGGTGCTAAACGAAATGCGTGACACTATTAACAAGCCATACGGCACCGGTGTGACATACAGAATTGCCGGCGCTGACGTGGCGGCCAAAACCGGGACGGCTAACATTGCCAACCCGAAAGGTGGTTATTTACCGGGTGAGACAAACCAGTTGCACAGTTTACTGGCTGTCGCCCCGGCAAATGATCCTCAATTTATTGTCTATTTAACCTTGAAGCAAAACAGTGCCATGACGACGCCGGCGGTCAGTGTTCTGAACACGATTTATCATCCGCTGATGACCAGACTGCTGGCGTTAAATGCGGGCAGCACCGTCACTGGGTCGTCCGAAACCTTGAGCGTGCCGGCAGTCACTAACGATCCACTGGATACTGCGACGGCAGCTCTGACCAAAAAAGGCCTGACCTCATCCGTGGTTGGGACCGGAAATCGCATCGTCCAGCAGCTGCCCGCAGCGGGCACACAGGCCTTACGCTCTGCCCGCGTGGTGCTTCTCACAAACGGCGCCATGACCATGCCAGACGTTTCTGGCTGGTCTAAGAGTGATGTGTTAAAATTGGCCCAGTTGACTGGCAAAAAATTTAAGTTACAAGGTGCTGGATACGCGTCAGCTCAGAGCCTGAAGGCGGGCAGCTTGCTTGGCGGTGACTCTGTGACCGTAACTTTTCAGAAAACTGACTAATTGACGAAGGTAGGAGACCAATGCAATTCACTGAGATGTTGATCCCGATGGTCGCGGCATTTGCGATTACCGTGATCTTGATGCCGCTGTTCATCGGATACATGCGGATGAAAAAAGAGGGCCAGACGATTCGCGAGGTCGGCCCGAAGTGGCACGAAAAGAAAAACGGGACGCCGACCATGGGCGGCACGGTTTTCATCTTTGCCATTGTGGTCGCCGCCATTTTTACCGGCTGGTGGCAGCACCAGCTGACCCTGAGTGTGTGGGCTGGGCTGTTCATCCTAGTCCTGTATGGGGCACTCGGGTTCTGGGACGATTTCATCAGCGTGGAACTTCACCGCAACATGGGGCTGAAAGCCTGGCAAAAGCTGCTGGGGCAGATTGTGGGCGGCGCGGTGTTTCTTGCCGTGTACTTTCATGAGGGGTTCCCGACCGTGCTGCCGCTGTTTGGCTACCAGCTGAATGTTGCGTGGGTCTTTGGCCTCTTTGCGATGTTCTGGCTGGTGGGCTTTTCCAATGCCGTCAACCTGTCTGACGGGTTGGACGGTCTGGTCGCCGGCCTGTCGATGATTGCCTTTGCCGCCTACGCGGTGCTGGCAGTGCACGACAAACGCACCGACGTCCTGATCTTGTGCCTGGTCACCATCGGCGCGATGCTCGGCTTCTTCCTTTTCAACCACAAGCCGGCCAAGGTCTTCATGGGCGACGCCGGCAGTTTGGCCCTCGGCGGGCTGATTGCCGTCATTGCGCTGCTGCTTGACCGGCCGTGGTCGCTGCTGCTGATTGGCATCGTGTTTGTCTGCGAAACCGCCAGTGTCATCCTGCAGGTCGGCTCATTCAAGCTGTTTCACCGGCGCATCTTCAAGATGGCGCCGATTCATCACCATTTTGAAATGCTCGGCTGGTCCGAGTGGAAAGTCGACACCGTGTTTTGGCTGGTCGGCCTGGTCGGGGCGGCGGCATATTTGGTGTTCGCGCTGGCCTAAGTCAAGCATCAAGCGTCACAAGCAAACCCGGCCAAAGCCGGGATATCTAGGGAGCGTAAGTGGTTGCTGAATAATTCAGAGTACAAGAACAAGAAAGTCTTGGTGTTGGGCCTTGCCAAAAGCGGGGTCAGTGCCGCGAAGTTGCTTCATCGCCTCGGCGCCTTAGTCACCGTCAACGATAAGGAGCAATTTGACGATAACAAGGATGCGCAAGCATTGCTGGACGAAGGGGTCACTGTGATCACTGGCAGCCATCCCGTCGAGCTGCTCGATGAGGGGTTCTCGCTGATGGTCAAAAATCCTGGGATTCCGTATTCCAATCCCATGGTGGTGCGGGCCCAAGAGCTGGGAATCCCTGTGATCACCGAACCCGAGCTGGCTTTTTCGGTGTCCGATTCGACATGGGTCGGCGTCACTGGCAGCAACGGCAAGACCACGACCACCACACTCATCGGCCTCATGCTCAACGAGCGCGAAGGCGCAGGTAAGGCTTATGACGCCGGCAACATCGGCATTCCGGTCACAGGTGTTGTGCAAAAAGCGGGCGCGGCAGACACCGTGGTGTGCGAGCTGTCCTCGTTCATGCTGGTGGGCATCCAAAAGCTTCACCCGCACATTGCCGTGCTCACCAACATTTATGAAGCACACCTGGACTGGCACGGCTCCCGAGCCAATTACGTCAAGGCCAAGATGCGCATCACGATGAACCAGACCAAGGACGACTTTTTCGTCATGAACTGGGACCTGCCGGAAATGCATGAGCTCGCCAAGCAGACCCGGGCGACTATCGTGCCGTTTTCACGCAAAGGGGCAGAAGGCGCCCGCGCCACGTTGACCGATGGTTGGCTGTGCTTTGACGGCGAGCAGATCATGAAGGCCGACGAGATGCAGATTCCTGGCGATCACAACATTGAAAACGCGCTGGCAGCCATTGCCGCGGCCAAGCTCAGCGGCACGCCAAATGCCGCCATTGTCGATGTCCTGCATCGCTTCACCGGGGTCAAGCACCGCATTCAGTACGTCGAGACCGTCGACGGGCGTAAGGTCTACAACGACAGTAAGGCCACAAACGTCGAGGCCAGTACGGTGGCCTTGAACGCGTTCAAGCAGCCCATTGTGCTGCTGGCCGGAGGGCTGGATCGGCACCTGCCGATGGATGACCTCCTGCCGCTGGTCAAGCAGCACGTTCGCGCGATGGTCACGTTTGGCGAAACCGCGCCCCTGATGGAGGCACTGGCCCAGCAGGCCGGCATTCCGTTTACCCGGACCGATAATGTCAAAACGGCCGTGCCGCTCGCCTTTGCGGCCAGTCAGCCAGGCGACGTGATCTTGCTGTCGCCGGCGGCCGCCAGCTGGGATCAGTACCCGAACTTTGAAGTGCGCGGCGATGAATTTATTGACGCAGTGACTCAGTACGCTGAGAAAAAGGGGTAAATTATGCGACTGATGATTTCAGGTGGCGGGACCGGCGGCCATATCTACCCGGCCCTGGCCTTGATTCAGCGGCTAAAAGAGCGCGACATGCTGGACGCTGTGATGTACGTGGGCACGGCCAGGGGGCTCGAGAGCCGCATCGTGCCCAACGCCAAGATTCCGTTTGAGACCCTGGAGCTTCAAGGGTTCAAGCGCAGTTTAAACTTTAACGGCATCAAGACAAATATCCGCACAGTGGAGAAGTTTGTGGGGTCACTGCGCAAGGCGACCCGCATGATCAAGGACTTCAAGCCCGATGTCGTGGTGGGCACTGGCGGCTATGTGTCCGCTGGCGTTTTGTACGCCGCGGCGCGCCACCACGTGCCGACCGTGATCCACGAGCAGAACTCCGTCGCCGGGGTTACCAACAAGTTTTTGGCTCACGCGGTCGACAAAATCGCCATCACATTTCCGGTCGTGGCGAGCGCCTTTCCCGCTAAAAAAGTCGTCATCACAGGTAACCCCCGGGCCCAACAAGTCGCCGGGCTCAAGCCGAATGACCGGCTGGCGGACTTTGGCCTCGACCCCCACAAGCGGACGCTGCTGATTTTTGGCGGCTCGCGCGGGGCACCGATGATCAACCAGGCGGCGGTCAATGCGCTGCCGACGTTTGGCAAGGCGGCTTTTCAGACGCTGTTTGTCACTGGCAATGCCAACTACGGCAAGATTTCTCACCAACTGCGTCAGGTTCCGGCAAACGTCAAGGTGGTCCCATACGTGGACGACATGCCGCAGATTCTGCCGGATGTCTCACTGGTGATTGGGCGCAGCGGGGCGACGAGCCTGGCAGAGCTGACAGCGCTGGGCTTGCCCAGCGTGCTGATCCCCAGCCCGAACGTCACGCATAATCACCAATTTGTCAACGCGAAGAGCCTGGCGGATGTCGGCGCGGCGATCGTCATCACGGAACCGGAGTTAGACAGTTCATTTGCCGGCCGCATCGTCGACCTGATGGAAGACGACACCCGGCTGACGCGCATGGCGCAAGCGGCAAAAAAAATGGGCACCCCGGACGCGGCTGATCAGCTGATCACTGTTTTGGAAAGTGTCCTGAAACACTAAGTAATCAGAGAAGGGAGGCCCACCGATGGCTTGGCGCAAACATGCACAGCAAAAAGATCCACTCACGCCATGGGAGGCATACCAGGCCAAACAAAAGCGCCGGCCCAAGGGCGAAGCCAAGCTGAAACTGCCAGGGGTGTCGGCAGTGCGCCGCCACAAGCGCGCGCGCAACTTAGTCTTGCTGTTGACCCCGCTGCTGGTGCTCCTGGCCTTTTTTGGTTACATGGTGTCACCTTTTTCCAAGGTGCAGGAGGTCTCGGTGGTCGGGACGGTCAATGTGCCGATTCAAAACGTGATCAATGCCAGTGGTCTGTCCGATCGGGTGCTGATCCCGCAAGTGCTCCGGACCAAAAAGCAGCTGGCGGCGCAAATCGAAAAGCGCCTGCCGCAGGTCAAACGCGCCTCGCTGGCCGTCAGCGCGGTCGATCACGTCACCATTCACGTGGTGGAGCACGAACCGATCGGCTACGTGGTCAAAAACAAGCAGTACCGCATGATTTTGGCCAACGGCACGATTATTGCCAGGGGCACCACGACACCGCTGGATAACTACCCCGTCTTTTCCGGCTTTTCCGATCAAGAGGCAGGCAAACTGGCCCAGACGTTGAGCCGCTTTCCGGCCGCCCTGCGACGCACGACTTCGGAAGTGACCGCCAGCCGCGGGGACGGCAACCCGTACCAGATCACCATGACGATGACCGACGGCAACACTGTCGTTGCCGATTCCCGGACAGTGGCAAAACAGATCAAGTTTTATCCTAGCATTATCGCCCAGGTGCAGGGGAAGGGCACCGTGGACCTGGAGGCTGGCGCGTTTTTTAAGCCCTACCAAAAGGCGGCAGCAAAATAAACGAAAAGTTGCGTTTCCCCCAGAAGACACCGCAAATCATAATGTGGTGTGGTAAACTAATTTCAGCGTTATATTTTCTCATTCTACTATAAAAAGGTTGGTAAGGAGGTTCCGGGTCCATGGGAAATCAAGACATTTATGTCGGGCTTGATATCGGGACCACCTCAATAAAAGTGATCGTGGCCGAGCGTGTTCAAGGCCAGTTAAACATTATTGGCGTGGGCAATTCACGTGCGCAAGGGTTATCTCGCGGCGTGATCGTGGATATTGATAAGGCGGCATCGGCGATTCGCCAGGCGGTGCAGCAAGCATCTGAAAAGGCCAGCATCGACATCACCGACGTGGTGGCCGGTGTGCCGGCAACCATGTTGCAAATTGAGACTGTCTCCGGCATGATTGCTGTGGGTGATCAGAGCAAGGAAATCACGGCAGACGATGTGAAAGCGGTAGCCTCTGCCGCGTTGGTGCGCAACCTGCCACCAGAGCGTGAGATTTTGTCTTTGACCCCAACAGAATTCATCGTTGACGGGTTCGATGACATCAAGGATCCACGTGGCATGATCGGGGTGCGCCTCGAACTGCGCGGCATCTTGTTCACTGTGCCGAAAACCGTGTTACATAACACGAAAAAGGCCATTGAAAAAGCCGGGCTGACCATCAGGCAGATCGTGGTTGCCCCGCTGGCCGAGGCCCGCGTGGCGCTGAGCGATGGCGAGGCAGACTTTGGCACCGTCCTGATCGACTTGGGCGGCGGCCAATCCACCGCGGCAGTCATTCACGATCACAAGTTGAAGCTGACCACCTTGGACCAAGAAGGCGGCGACTACATCACCAAAGACATTTCGGTGGTGCTGAACACCGGTTTGACTGATGCAGAAAAGCTGAAGCGCGATTACGGCAACGCGGACAGCCAAGCCGCACCGGAAGGCAACCAGTTCCCGGTTTCGGTGGTGGGTCAAACCGACCCTGTGATGGTCTCCGAGCATTATCTGTCGGAAATTATCGAAGCGCGGTTGACTCAGATCTTCACCCGGCTGAACGACGCGCTGGCTCAGTCCAACGCCTTGGACCTGCCTGGTGGGATTGTCCTGACCGGCGGCACGGCTGCCTTACCGGGCATCGAGCCGCTGGCCTCGGACATTTTCCAGCGCAACGTCAAACGCTACATTCCTGATCAAATGGGGATGCGGCACCCAGCCTTCACCTTGGCGCTGGGTCTGATCACGTACGCGGCGGAAATGACCGACATCGACATCCTGGTGTCCAGCGTGCTGCCGACGCCGACAACCAGTCAGATGACCGCGTCTTCGGATAGCCCAGTCACGAAAGTGCCAAGCAAACCAAGCAAGGCTGACCCGGACCCAGACAGCGAGAGGAAACCTTCTGCTTTGAAGCGCTTCTTCGGTAACTTCTTCGAATAAAACCTTTTTAAGGAGGAACGACAATGGAATTCTCACTGGATACAGATAAAGACACCGGTGCGGTGATCAAGGTCATCGGGGTCGGCGGCGCTGGTGGCAACGCGGTCAATCGTATGATTTCAGAAGAGGTCAAGGGCGTGGAGTTCATTGCGGCCAACACCGATGTCCAGGCGCTGTCTAACTCAGATGCCGAAACGAAGATTCAGCTCGGGCCGAAGCTGACTCGCGGCTTGGGCGCTGGCTCGACCCCGGACGTTGGCCAAAAGGCCGCTGAGGAAAGCCAGGAGGCCATCGAAAACGCCTTGAAGGGCGCGGACATGATCTTCGTCACCTGCGGCATGGGCGGCGGCACCGGGACCGGTGCCGCACCGGTCGTGGCCAAAGTGGCTAAGGATCTTGGCGCCTTGACTGTTGGCGTGGTCACTCGGCCGTTCACATTTGAGGGGCCGAAGCGCGCGAAGAACGCCGCTGAAGGCATCGCCCAGCTGAAGGAACAGGTTGACACGCTGGTCATCATCGCCAACAACCGCCTGCTGGAAATCGTCGACAAGAAGACCCCGATGCTCGAAGCCTTCCATGCGGCCGATAACGTGCTGCGTCAGGGCGTTCAGGGCATTTCCGACCTGATCACTAGTCCTGGCTACGTCAACTTGGACTTTGCTGATGTTAAAACCGTTATGGCCAACCAGGGCACGGCCCTCATGGGCATCGGTTCTGCCACTGGCGAGACCCGGACTGTTGAGGCGACCAAGAAGGCCATCTCGAGTCCGCTGCTTGAAGTGTCGATCGACGGTGCCAAGAATGTGCTGCTGAACATCACTGGCGGCCCAGACCTGTCCCTGTTTGAGGCGCAAGACGCTTCGGACATCGTGGCCCAGGCTGCAAGTTCTGACGTTAACATCATTTTTGGGACTTCCATCAACGAAGAGCTTGGCGATGAAGTTGTGGTTACCGTGATTGCGACTGGGATCGATGATTCCACCATTCAGCAAAATAACGGTCGCGGCAACCGTCGTCAGACCAATCGCCCGGCTCAGGACGGCAAGGCTGATTCTTCCAAGCCGGCGCAAGATGATCCGTTTGGCAACTGGGATCTGCGGCGTGAACCAAAGCGCGAAACGCCTAAGCCAACCGATAATCAAGATGCCGATTTTGCCAATGTTAAGAAGCAGGAGTTCGACATTTTCGAAAGCCAGCCAGAGCCAGAAGACGAGAAAAAGCCGGATGACAAAGGTGACAATGATCAGCCGCCGTTCTTCAAGCTGCGCCGGCAATAAAAGGCTGCGAAGGCCGGCGCATTTAGCCCGACGGGTAGCCTAGCCTGGCACCTTGCCGCTGTATTTTGGCGGTGAGGTGCCGGGCGTAGCTAGCCGCTCGGGCGTTGTCGGCCGAAGCGCAACTACACGCGCCTTTACAGGAGGAAATCTCATGGCTTTTGAAAAACTGGGTAGTAAGTTCAGCGAATTCTTCTCGATGGATCCTGACGAGGATGACGCGGCTGAAATGCCAACGCAGGATGCGGCGCCAGAAACGGCTAAGGCGACCACTGCGGCACGGCCGAACAAGCCTAAGTATCGCGGCAACAAGGTCGTGGCGATGGGCGATCCGGCTGACAAAACCGCGCGCATCGTCGTGTACGAGCCGCGCATTTATTCTGACGCCAAGGAGATTGGCAATCACTTGCTGAATAACAAGGCGGTCGTCGTCAACTTCGATCAGATCAAGGCCGAAGACGCTACGCGCATCGTCGACTTTCTTACCGGGACGGTGTTTGCCATCAACGGTGAGATCCGCCGCGTTGGTGAGATGATTTTTCTGGTCACGCCGGCCAACTTCCAGATTGATGGGACTTTGGCTTCTACGTTGGGTACTGATACTGACCTTGATATGACCAACTAGGAGGACGTATGGCGACAGTTTTGTATTGGCTTTTCACGATCATCAATTACGGCCTCTATATTTACATGATGGCCATGGTGGTCTATGTGCTGATGTCCTGGTTCCCAGGCGCATGGCAATCGCGGTTTGGCCAATGGCTAGGCGGCATCGTGAACCCGTTTCTTAACCTGTTTCACATCATTCCGCCGATTTTCGGCATTGATTTTTCGCCGCTGATCGCGTTCTTCGTGCTTGACCTGGTCAGGTCGGGACTAGGAACCATTTTCAGTGCGATCATGATGCGGGTGGGCTGAGATGGATGGGATTTATCAGCACTTCAGAAAAGACGAGGCGCCGCTGATCGATGAGCTGCAAAGCCAGATCAGCACGGCGGCGACGGAGTACCGGCCGGTTCTGACCGATTTTCTCGATCCGCGGCAGATCCACATTGCCCGAACGCTGACCGGCACCAACGGCACCGTCAAGTGCCACGTGTTTGGCGGGTATATCGGTGCAGAGCGGGCCCGGGTAATTTTCGCGCCTGACTACTTTGCGCCTGACTTGATCGATTTTGAGGTCGCGCCGCTGGAAATCAACTACCCGGAAAAATTCGCGGAGCTGCATCACAGTCAGGTGCTTGGCACGGTTGCCAATGCGGGCATTCGCATGACCGCGTTTGGAGACATCATCACCGATGGCAGCCGCTGGCAACTTTTCACCACCAAGACGATGAGCGACTGGGTGCAGGAAAACATCACGAAGCTTGGCCGCATCAGTGTCCGGTTTGAGGCAATCGGCCTGGATCAGGTCGTGACGCCGCAAAACGATTGGCAACCGGCGCAGCTGTCGATGAGCAGTTTGCGCCTGGACAGTTTGGTCGGTCACGCGTTTGCGATTTCGCGGGCGCGGGCGAAGGCGCTGATCGAGTCCGCTAAAGTCAGACTCAATTTTGAGCTCATTGACCGGCCAGACGTGGCCGTGGGTGATGCCGACATTGTGTCGGTGCGCGGCTTTGGTCGCATTCGCGTTAATTCGGTGCTCGGCGTCAGTAAAAAAGGCAAGGAACGAGTCGCTGTCGACATTATTAAGAAATAGCTGGGAGGGTTCATCATGGCATTAAGTCCATTGGACATACACAATAAGGAATTCAATCACCGCATGCGCGGCCTCGACGAGGATCAGGTCAATGACTTTCTCGCTCAGATCATCAAGGATTACTCCGCTTCGCTCAAGAAGAACGAAGAGATGGAAAAAGAACTCAAGGAACTTCAGGACAAGAACAAGTACTTCAATGACCTGAAGGACGCCTTGAACCAGTCGATCATCGTGGCGCAAGAGGCGGCCGACAAGGTCAAAAAGAACGCCGACGATGAGGCTGCACTGATCCAGTCAAAGGCCGAGAAGACCTCCCAGGACATGCTGACTTCGGCAACCGAAAAGGCCAACCAGATCGTCAAGGATGCTTCGGATAAGGCGAAAAACATCACTGTTCAGACCGAGGACCTCAAGCGGCAGACTCGTGTCTTCCGCCAGCGGTTGCAGGTCATGCTCGAATCACAGCTGGAAGTGGTTAAGAGTCCAGAGTGGAAAGAATTGCTGGCCAGCACAACAGAATCTGCAGAATACCTGGATCCCGCTCAGGAAAAAGTGCCAGAATCTGCCGCAGAGGTTGACAATGAGCCTGCAGATTCAGTAAACTCAGAGGCGACTGAGGACACCGATGGAGAGACCCGTTACACGGAGATCGTTTTTCCAACTGATGAACCGGAAGATTCGACCGCTTCAACCGCCGATTATGAAAGCGACGGCGGTAGTAATACCAGCGATGCGCCTCAAGCATAAGCAATGAACACGCGTCGTCAAACGCCACTGACAGCAGCGAGCCGGGGAGGGTGCAAGCCCGGTGCCAGTCGCTTGACGGTATCAGTTCAGGTAAGTCGGAGGTAACTTCGACGGATGACCACCGTTATTGGGTCAACTAGAGGAAGCAAAACCTTTTGCTTCGAACTTAGGTGGTACCACGAGCACGCTCGTCCTATTGATAGGACGGGTGTTTTTTTATGGTGTGAAGGTCCGTGGCCTTCGCACCCAATCAAGTTTCAGCAGGATGAGACAGATTCAGAAAAGGAGCAGTCATGAAAGTCAAAGATACGTTGAACCTCGGCCACACCGACTTTAAGATGCGGGCGGGGCTGCCGAACAAGGAACCGAAGATGCAGGCGGCGTGGGAAGAAAACCACCTCTACGAAATGCGCCAGAAGCTCAATGAGGGCAAGCCGGCCTTCATTCTGCATGATGGACCCCCGTTTGCAAACGGGAATATTCATATGGGCCACGCGCTCAATAAGATCTCCAAGGACATCATCGTGCGCTACAAGTCGATGAACGGTTTCCGCGCACCGTATGTGCCCGGCTGGGATACACACGGTCTGCCAATCGAGCAGCAGCTGGCCAAGAAGGGCGTGCACCGTAAAGAAATGGCGATGGACGAGTATCGCGAGCTCTGCCGCCAGTTTGCGATGAAGGAAATTGAGAAGCAGCGGACTGACTTCAAGCGCCTTGGCGTGCTCGGCGACTGGGATCACCCATACATCACCCTGCAGCCGAAGTTTGAGGAGCAGGAGATTCGGGTCTTTGGCGCCATGGCCGAAAAAGGCTATATCTATCACGGCTTGAAGCCCGTCTACTGGTCTTGGTCCTCCGAGTCGACCTTAGCGGAAGCCGAGATCGAGTATCACGACGTCAAGTCGCCCTCGATTTACGTGGCCTTCCCAGTTAAGGACGGCAAGGGCATCATCGGCACCGACACGAGCTTCATTATTTGGACCACCACCCCGTGGACCATTCCGGCCAACCAGGGCATCGCGGTCAATCCACGCTTTGAGTACGCGCAGGTCGAAGCCGATGGCAAGAAGTTTGTGGTTGCCTCTGAACGACTGCAGGTGGTCAAGGAGGCCCTTGGCTGGAACGACGTGGCCGTGCTGAAGACGTTCTCCGGCAAAGACATGGAGCGCATGGTGGCCAAGCACCCGCTGTATGATCGCGACAGCCTTGTGATTTTGGGCGACCATGTCACCCTGGATTCAGGGACCGGCTTGGTCCACACCGCGCCGGGACATGGTGAAGATGACTATAAGGCTGGCATGAATTATGACTTGCCAGTGGTTTCAGTCGTCGACGAGAAAGGCTTCATGACCAAGGACGCGCCAGGCTTTGAAGGCGTCTTTTACGACAAGGCCAATCCAATGGTCACTAAGGCTCTCGAGGAAAAAGGCGCCCTGCTGAAGCTCGACTTCTTCACTCACTCGTACCCGCACGACTGGCGGACCAAAAAGCCCGTCATTTTCCGGGCGACGACGCAGTGGTTTGCCTCGGTTGAAGCATTCCGCCAGCAGATCCTTGACGCCATCGACAACGTGTCCTTCACCCCGAGCTGGGGCAAGACGCGGCTGTACAACATGATCCGCGACCGCGGCGACTGGGTCATTTCCCGCCAGCGGGCCTGGGGCGTGCCACTGCCGATTTTCTATGCCGAAGATGGCACCCCAATTCTTGAAAAGGCAACCATCGATCACGTGGCGGACCTGTTCGGCCAGTACGGCTCGATTGTGTGGTCGCAGCGCAAGGCCAAGGACCTGCTGCCGGAAGGGTACACCAACGTGCACTCACCAAACGGTAAGTTCACTAAGGAAACTGACATCATGGATGTCTGGTTCGATTCCGGTTCCAGCTGGGCAGGTGTTGCCGAAGCCCGGCCGGAACTTGAGTACCCGACCGACCTGTATCTCGAAGGCTCCGACCAGTATCGCGGGTGGTTCAACTCTAGTTTGATCACCAGTGTGGCGGTCAACGGCGTCGCGCCATACAAGCAGGTGCTGTCGCAGGGCTTCACCCTCGATGGCGAAGGCCGGAAGATGTCCAAGTCTCTGGGCAACACGATTGCCCCAGACAAAGTCGAGAACCAGTACGGCGCCGAAATCATCCGCCTCTGGGCCGCTACCGTCGACTCTTCGTCGGATGTGCGCGTCTCGATGGATAATTTTGCGCAGACCTCTGAAGCCTACCGCAAGATTCGTAACACCCTGCGGTTCATGATCGCTAACACGGCCGATTTTGACGAAAAGGCCGACACCGTGGCGTACGATCAGCTTGGCAGCGTGGATCAGTACATGATGGTCCGCCTGAACCAGGTTATCAAGACGGCGAAGGCTGCGTACGACAAGTACGATTTCGCCACCGTTGAAAAGACCATCTCCAGTTTCTTGGTCAACGACCTGTCTGCGTTCTACCTGGATTTTGCCAAGGACGTTGTGTACATCGAGGCCGAAAAGAGTTTGGCTCGCCGGCGCATGCAGACGGTGATGTTTGACGCCTTGCTTGACCTGACTAAACTGCTGACCCCAATCCTGTCGCACACCGCCGAGGAAATCTGGCCGTACCTGCGTCAGCCGGAGCAATATGCTGCACTCAGCAACATGCCTGAGGCCCAGGATTTTGCTGGTCAAGATGACTTACTCAAGCAGTGGAGTGCCTTCATGAGCTTCCGCGCTGAGGTGCAAAAGAGTCTGGAAATGGCCCGCGACGCTAAGCTGATCGGCAAGTCCATGGAAGCGGCCGTGACCGTCTACCCGCAAAACAGTGTCCGCTCGCTGCTGGCTGGCTTGGACGCCAATGTCATGCAGCTGCTGATCACCAGCGGGTTCGCCGTGGCAGCAGAGGGCGCCAGCGTCCCTGAAGGCGCTGTGCACTTTGACGATGCTGATATTCTGGTTGAGCATGCGCAAGGGGACGTTTGCCAGCGCTGCCGGATGATCACCACCGACGTCGGGGCCGACAAGCGCTTCCCGACGCTGTGCGGCCGCTGTGCAAAGATTGTCGCCGAGAACTTCCCGGAAGCCGTTGAAAACGGCTTTGAGGCCTAGCCATGGAAGGACGCGTGCGGCTCTTCAACGAAAAGCAGGGCTACGGGTTCATCGAGCCCAGTGACCCAGACCTGCCCAAGGATGTGTACGTGCATTTTTCCGCCATCATCGGCGGTGGCTTCAAGTCGCTGAAGGCCGGGCAAAAGGTCAAGTTTGTGATCATTCAAGGCGCTAAGGGCCCCCAGGCCGCTAACGTCGAGGTGATTGAGGATTCAACGTACGGCAATTAACGTGCAGCGCCGACTGGGGCAGAGTTTGAAGATGCCCAGCCGGCGCTGTTTTGATTCTCGTGAGGTTTCGCGGCGGGTGTCGTATAATGCGTTTGCTAATCATTTTTGGCTGCACGGAAACCCATGGCGCAGCGAGCGGGGCGACCCCTTGACTTGCATGCGCGTCAGCAATCGATTCAAAATCTGATTTTACTCAATAGGTGAGCTTAAACATGGAAAATACTTTTGTCCCAGTCATTGTCGGCACGGATATCAACGCGTACACGATGGCGATCTCGTTTCATCAGGAGTACGGCATCACGCCCTGGGTCATCGGCCAGGCGCCGCTATCTTTTACCGAATGGAGCGACATCACGACCCAGATCGAGTATCACGATGACCTGCGCAAACCGGGCCGCTTTACCCCGATCTTGCTGGATTTTGCCAAGCGCCACGTGGGTAAGCCGCTGCTCCTAATTGGCACCAATGACGCATACGTAAGGCTGATCGTTGAAAACGCGGCCGCGCTTCAGCCCGCTTATCGGTTTAACTACCCAACCCTGAATCTGCTGAACAAGTTTCAGCATAAGGCCGATTTTTATCAGCTCTGCGATCAGTACGGGATCCCGCACCCGGTCACAAAGACAGCGCTTTGCAGCGACCCGGCACCCGAGTTTGACGACCGCGGGCTGCGTTACCCCGTAATCGTGAAGCCCAATGACACCGTCAAGTACATGTACATGCACTTTGCCGGCAAGGAAAAAGTCTTCAAGTGTGTCGACCGCACGGCGCTGGAGCGCGTGCTGACGCTGCTGAATGCCAATGGGTACAGCGAGTCGGTGCTGATTCAGGAGTACATTCCTGGCGCCGATGACGCGCTGTGGGACAGTGTGGTTTATGTGGATCGTCAGCACCACGCCCGGATGGTCAGCCTGGCCCAGGTCGTGCTGCAAGAGCACGACCGTACTGCCATCGGCAATTACACCGCGCTGATCGCCCGCTTTGACGCCGCCCTCATGAACCAGCTGGCGGACTTTCTCGAGGCAGTCGGCTACGCCGGGTACGCCAATTTCGACATGAAGCGCGATCCGCGCGACGGCCAGATCAAAATTTTTGAGGCAAACACGCGGCAAGGCCGGGCCAGCTACTACATCACTGGGCTGGGGCAAAACTTGGCTCGTAACCTGGTTGATGATTGCATCAAAGGCGAGACCAAGCCGCGGGTGCTGGCGAAGGGCGACTTTCTATACAGCCTTGTGCCAAAATTTGTGTTGCGGCATTTCGTGAAGTCGCCGGCGCTGCATCAGGAAATCAACCAGCTGATCAGCGGCAAACACTGGGTCAACCCGCTGTTTTACCCGGCGGATCACAACGCAAAACGCCGCCGTTTTCTGTTTTTGCGTCAGTTGAATTATGTTCGCAAGTATTACCGCAATCGCTGAGGCGAGTGCGGTGATACCCCACCTGCGGCCACTTGTTACCGGATAATAAAAGAGGCAGTGCACCTTTAAAGTGCGCTGCCTCTTGCAATTTATTCGGGAAATTATTGAAGTGGCGCGGCCAGCTTGGCCTCTTTGTGCTGGGCGTAGAAGTTCAGCGCCAGCGAGATCAGCATGAGCGCCAGGGCCAACAGCATGATGTTGTGCAAGCCGCTGAAGAGAATCTGGCGCATCGCCGGCAGCAGATGGTTGGGCAGGCTGGCGGCGCTGTTGGAGTCACTCAGCTTGTTCATCATGGCCATGGTGATGCCGGGGTGGGCGGCCACCCCTTTGGCCAGCTGCTGGTTCATCAGCAGGCCAAAAATGGCCACGGTGAAGGTCTGGCTAAGCATGCGAATCAGAAAACTGAACGACGTGGCAACCGACACGTCCTGTTTTTCCGCGTCGACTTGGACTTTGACCTGCAGCTCGTTGAAGCAGGCGCCGTTACCCCAGCCTTCAAATGCGCCGGCCACCAGCAGCAGCCAAAACGGCGCGTGGACGTTCAGGACGGCCATCAGCACGAAACTGATGGTCAGCATCAAAATGTTAAACGTCAGCACCTGGTGCGGCGTGTAGCGGCGGCGCATCATTGGGACCGATTCCGAGCCGGCGACATTGGTGAACGCCGCCGGGATCTGGGTGGCGCCGCCGAGCAGTGCCGTCGTGCCAAGCAGCCCCTGCGCCCACATCGGCGCGTAGGTCAGAAACGAGACGAAGGCGCCCCAAATCAGAGTGAACAGCAGAAAATCCATCACCAGGGGAAAATTGCGAAACAGCCGCAAGGGGATGACAGGGTCTGCGGCGTGCTTTTCGGCACGCAGCAGCAGCGCCATGGCCAAGACCGCCAGCACCACCAAAGCGAGGATGACCGGCAACTTGACCATGCCGATCAGTTCGATGGCGCCCAGCAGGCTGACCAAGAGCACGACCAAGGCGAGGCTGCCGCGCACGTCCAGCGGCGCATCGACGGCGGCGCTGCGGGGCACCTTGTAGTAAATTTGCACCAGCAGGATCGACAGCAGGCCGATCGGCACGTTAATGTAGAAAATCCAGTGCCACGACAGTGTATCGACCAGGAACCCGCCGACCAGTGGGCCGATGATGGTGGCAAAGCTGTAGAAGCCGGAAACCAGGCCCAAGGTTTTCATGCGGTCGCGGACGTTCGGATACAGATCGGCGAACATGATGTATGGCAGTGAAATCATGCCCCCATTGCCGATGCCGGCGATTCCGCGCGTGATGATCAGCACCCAGATGTTGGGTGACAGGCCTTGCAGCAGGGAGCCGACCACAAAGGTCAACGCCGCGAGCTGGTAGGCGAACTTATAGGCGGTCCGCTGGCCAAGCTTGCTCCACAGCAGGGTGGACACAGCGGTGCCAAGCAGAAATACCGCGACGATCCAAGCCATCAGCTGCAGCCCGTGCAGGTCCGCTATGATGGCGGGCAAGGCGGTGTTGACGATGGTGCTGTCGATTCCTGACATCACATTGGACAGCAGAAGGGCGACGGTGACGAGTCTGATGTTACTTTTCGACATAAACGACATTCTCTCAATTAGCGTCATGAAAAAATCATGCATAGATAATCTTATGCTTTTCACTGCCTGGCGTCCATGCTGCGAGCATGAAAAAAGCACTGGCCGCAAGGGTCAGTGCCGAGTGAGTCGGTTACTTGTCTTCGATGGTCCCATCGTGGGTGCGGGCCACTTTCATGTCAACGACTGGGATGTAACCCATTTTCTTAACCAACGTGTTTTGTACCGCTTTGCTTTGGATGTAGTTGATGAACTTGGCGGTGGCGGCGTTCGGCGAGCCCTTGGTGTACATGTGCTCGTATGCCCACACCGGCCAGGCGTTGGTGGTGACGTTCGCGTCGGTGGGCTTGACGTTGTTGAGGGCCACCGCGGTCACGCCGTCCTTAATCGCGGAAAAGGCGAGGTAGGAGATGGCGCCAGGGGTGCTTGAGACCATCTTCTGGACGGTGCCGCTGGAATCTTGTTCCTGCGCGGTTTTGACCTTGTCGGTCTTGAGGGCGAACTGCTCGAAGGTGGCCCGGGTTCCGGAACCCTGCGCACGGTTGATCAACACGATAGCCTTGTCGGCGCCACCCACCTGCTTCCAGTTGGTGACCTTACCGGTGAAGATATCGACCAGCTGCTGTGAGCTGAGGTTCGTGATCTTCGTGTCCGGGTTGACGACCGGTGCCATGCCGACAACGGCGACCTGGTGATCGACTAGCTTGGTTGCCGCGATGCCTTTTTGCTGCTGGGCGAAGATGTCGGAGTTGCCGATGGTCACCGCGCCGGATTGAACCTGCGACAGGCCGGCGCCCGAGCCGCCGCCCTGGACGGTGATGCTGGTGCCTGGTGTCTTCTCCTGATACTGCGCCGCGGCCTGTTCGACCAGCGGCTGCAGGGCTGTGGACCCAACGGCCATGATCTTGCTGGAATCGGCGGCCTTGGCGGTTGACGGCTTGGCCGCGCTGCCGCTTTGCTTGGCCCCGCAGGCGGCGAGCAGCAGCACGACCCCGACGGTGACCAGTAGTGAACCTTTTTTCAAAAGTGAACCTTTTTTCATGAATATTTCCTCCCCTAATGGAATGACTCAAGCATACGCGGTGAGTGTAAAAGCCTTTCGCACTGGGTGTAATTGTTAGGTATCCGGTGTAAAGACACTGCACCGGTTACGTAAATATCGTCAGTACTGACGTTTGTCTTTCAGAAATTGAGACCATATAATAAAAGGGACAAATTCGGGCAATGGAGGCCGCCATGAAAAATTACGTCGACGATCCGCACGTTCAGAAAAATCGCTGGTGGATCATGACCGCCGTCGGCATGTTCACCATCATGTCCACGCTGGACGCTTCCATCGTGAACATTGCACTGCCGGTCATCTCAAAGGACATGCACCTGCCGATGAACCAGGCCGAGTGGACCGTGTCCATTTACCTGATCGTGATTTGCGCGCTGCTGCTGCTCATGGGCAAGCTGGGCGACATTTTCGGTAAAATTCGCATCTTTCGTATGGGTGAGGTGCTGTTCACCATCGGCTCGCTGTTTGCCGGGTTCAACCACTCATTTGTGATGCTGCTGGCGGCGCGGGTCGTGCAGGCCCTTGGCGCGTCGATGACCATGGCCAACAGTAACGGGATTGTGACCGAAGTCTTTCCGTTCCAGGAGCGCGGGCGGGCGCTTGGCATGATTGGCTCGTTTGTGGCCGTGGGGTCGATCGCCGGCCCAGGGCTCGGCGGCCTGATTCTCGGGGTGCTGCCATGGGGCTACATTTTCTGGATCAACGTCCCACTCGGCATCCTGGCCATGATCGTGGGTCAGGTGGTGTTCCCCAAGGACATCGAGCACAGCCAGTCTAAAATTGATTGGCCCGGGTTTGTGGCCTTTGCGCTGTTCATCGTGCCGCTGTTTGCCGGAATTTTCATCGGCCAGGAGATTGGGTTTACGAAGCCCGTCATCCTGGCAATGTTTGCGGTGGCGATCATTGCCTTTGCCGCGTTTATTTACATCGAGCAGCACACCGCAGAACCGATGCTGGCACTGTCGCTGTTTGCCAACAAGGAGTTCACCATCTCGCTGTTCGCCGGTTTTCTAATTTTCGTCACCAATTTCTTCTTTAACGTAATTTCCCCGTTTTACCTAGAAAATGCACGCGGGCTTTCGGCGACGACGGCCGGGTACATGCTGATGCTGTTCCCAATCGTGCAGGTGATCGTCGCGCCGCTGTCGGGCTCGCTGTCAGACAAAATCGGGCCGTATGTCATCACGCTGGTGGGTCTGCTGGTGATTTTGGTCGTCCAGGTCGGGTACGTCACGCTGAGCCTGACCACCCCGTGGCTGCTGGTTTGCGTGATCATTGCCGTGATGGGGTTTGGCAACGGTGCATTCCAGTCGCCCAACAACACGCTGGTCATGTCAGCGGTCGAACCTAAGGACTTGGGGATCGCCGGGGGCCTGAACGCGCTGGCGCGCAACATGGGGATGGTCGTAGGCATCTCCGCGTCGACCACGGTGCTGTACGCGGCGATGAGCCGGGAGGCCGGGCGCAAGGTGACGACGTTTGTCGCCAGCCAGCCGCAACTATTCATCAACGGCATGCACGTTGCCTTCAGTGTGGCGGTGGTGATGTGTGCCATCACTGTGGCACTCACCGCTTATCGGATGATCACGATGCGTAAATAACGCAAAAAAGAGGCTGAGACATCAAGCGGGTTTAGCCCAAAGCACAAGCGCCTCTGTGCCACGATTCGTTTTTAGAATCGCGGTGCAGAGGCGCTTGTGCGCTTGGGCGTTGCTTGATGGAACGCGACTAGGCAATTTTGTCCTACTTTCGTTTGCGTTCGGTTGATTATTTGGCCAAGTCGCGACTGGTTTTGACGCGAGCCATCAGCGTTTCCAGTGGCGTGCCGACATCCAGCTGGTAGGACAGCCAGTGCTGTTTATTCATGTGATACGCGGGCAGCGCCTGGCCATTTTTGAGCTGGGCCTGAATCGTCTGGGGCGTTGCGCGCAGCACCAGCAGGTCGATGGGGTCATCGCCGGTCAAGCCTACCTTGTCCGGGGTGACCTTGACCATCAAGGCGTACCACTTGCGGTTGTCGCTGCGGCGAATGATCGCGTTATTGGGAAATTGCTTCCACAGGTATTCGGGCTGTTCATCGAAGGTCTCGCCGATGGCCGCGGTGACTTTTTTCATCTGCCCGGCGTCAAACATGGTCGGCACGAAGCAGTCCTTTGAGATCGCCGTCAACGCCGCAATGTAGGCCCCGCGGATCTGGCCGATGAACATCCCCGAGTTGGCTGGGTCCAGGTGAAGGGTGTACAAGTCGCCGGACTCCTGGTCGGTGACCGGGCTGGTGATGGTGTCCCCATCGATGTTGACGGTGAGGCTGAAGCCCGGGACCAAGTCGGTTTGATAGCGCCAGGTGGTTCCGGCCTGCTTGAAACCATATGCGGCCAGCTTTTTGGCGTCGGGTTGGCGGTTGTGAAAAATCGTGTCTTGAATCGAGTCTTGTAAGGTGGTCATAAGAATCCTTCTTTCAGGTGGTCATTACGGTGGCGAGTTGCGCAACCCAGTTGGCAATTACTGATGAAAAATAGCTTGACTGTCACGCCGCGTCACAGTTTACCCTAAGGTTGTCGGCGGCAGTGTCAAGGCAGAATACCGGCCTGAATCACTGTGCTACACTAGTTATAAACCATACCGTCACGTGACAGTCAACCCAAAGGACAGTGCGATGCTTAAAATTAGTGAAATGGCCAAGTTAGCCAATACCACCAGACGAACCCTGATCTTTTACGATGAGCAGGGGCTCTGTAAGCCGGCCAAGGTGAGCGACACCGGGTACCGCTACTATGAGTACCAGCAGCTGTACGACCTGATGACGATTCTTGGTCTGCGCCACATCGGGCTCTCGCTTGAACAGATCAAGGCCATCAGGTCCGCCGACAACCGGCAGGCCATCCCGCAGCTGCAGGCCGCTCAGGCCAAAATCACCAGTCAAATCGAGGATCTGCAGCGCGTGCAGGCGGTGATTCAGCAGCGGCTGACGCGGCCTGGCAAGGCGCCGGCCGGTAAATTGTATGCGCCGGTGGTGGCGACGCTGAAGCCCGCCACATTCTGGTGCTCGCGCAAAGCGGTGGACTGCACCGAAGAAGAGGTGGCCCAGCTGTTTTCAGAGTTTTATCAGGAGCTGGATTCGCTGGCGCTGATGAACACGGCCACCTCGGGGTATTTAACCGATTTGCCAGTCGATGATCCCGCCGGTTACATGGACGCGTCGTTTCGGATTCTAAAAGAAACGCAAGGCAAGTCGAACGAAACCTTGCTGCCGCTGATCAAAAAGCCGGCGGGTCGGTATGTACGCGTGCGCGTCGCCAACACCCTGGACGGGATCACCCGCGGGCTGAACGAACTGAACCAGTTCTGCCAGACCGCCGGGCTGCACCCGAGTACACAGCTGTGGCAGATCAATGACCACGACGCGGTGGTGGCGCAAGGCGCAACGCCGTACGGCTGGCTCGAGTACGCGCTGGCCTGACAGAAACCTGAAACGCGATTCAATTAGACAACCAAGGAGGAAACGAATATGCAAGCAATTCAATTAACCGGTCCGTGTGAGGCCAGTGCGCTGAAACCTGTAGAGGTGCCAAAGCCTGAGGTCAAGGCCGGGTTTGACGTGGTGCAGGTCAAGGCCTTTGGGGTGAATGAGTCGGAAGTCACCAGCCGCAAGGGCGAATCCGATGGCGATTTCCAGTTTCCGCGGATCTTGGGCATTGAAGGCACAGGCGTGATTGACACGCCAGCTGCCGACTCACCGTATCAGCGCGGCCAGAAAGTGGCGATGATGATGGACGGCCTCGGCCGGGCGATTGACGGCTCTTACGCCGAGTATTGCCTGGTGCCGCATGCGGCAATGATTCCGCTGGAGACTGACCTTGACTGGGACGTTGTTGGCGCCCTGCCGGAAATGCTGCAGACCAGTTACGGCTCGCTGAACAAGGGGCTAAACCTAACGGCCGGCGACACCGTGCTGATTCGCGGTGGCTCGTCAACCGTCGGGCTCATGAGCATCGGTCTGGCTAAAATGCTGGGGGCGACCGTGCTTGCCACGACGCGCAGTCAAGGCAAGGTGGCCAAACTAACGGCCATGGGTGCAGACCATGTGCTGATCGACGACGGCCACATTGCCGCCCAGGTGCACGACGTACTTCCTGACGGCGTGGCTAAGGCGCTTGAGCTGGTCGGCACCACGACGCTGGCGGACACCTTTAGCGCAGTCAAACCAGCTGGTAAACTCTGCTTCACTGGCGGACTTGGCGGCGGCTGGGAAATCGAGCGCTTCTCACCGTTCATGATCCCCAGCGGCAAGTTCTTGACCAGTTATGCCGGTGAGGCCAAAGACCTGCCGGCCAAGATCTTCAACCAAGTCCTTGCTGCGGTCAAAGAGGGCAAGCTGACCGTCCCAATTGCCAAGGTCTATCGTGGGCTTTCAGCAGTCGGTGAGGCCCATGCCAACTTGGAGTCTGGCCGCTTTGTCGGCAAACACGTGGTGGTGTTAGCTTAATCAGTGTTGGATTTGACCGTACTGCCTGATTTTGGGCAGTGCGGTTTTTTGCGTCGGCGCACGAAAAAACCAGCCGCCTGAGCGACTGGTTGATAGAAGCGGTTAAGCCCGCGGATTTTGCGGGTTCATGTTGCCATGGGTGTAATCGAGCAGGTGGTTCTTGAGGTCTTCTTCCATCTTGCCGAGTTCCTGCTCTGCGGCCTGCCGCTTGGCGCGGCCTTCCTGCTGAATCTGCAGGGTCTGCTGCAAGGTGTCGACCAAGTCGTTTTGCGTTTGGGTCAAAGTCTCAATGTCGACCACGCCGCGCTCGTTTTCCTTGGCGGTTTCGACGGCCGAGATCTTCAGCATCGACGAGTTCTTCTTCAGCAGGTCGTTGGTGGTTTCGGAAACCTGGCGCTGGGCGGTGACGGCATCTTTTTGCCGGAGCAGCGTCAAGGCGATGGCGACTTGGTTCTTCCACAGTGGAATGGCTGTATTGACGCTGGCCTGAATTTTTTCCGCAAGGGCTTGGTTCGTGTTTTGAATCAGGCGGATCTGCGGCGCCTGCTGCAAGGTGATCTCGCGGGCCAGCTGCAAGTCGTACGCGCGTTTTTCCAGGCGGCTCTCAAACTGCTTGAGGTCGTTGACCTCCTGGACCTTCATCTGGTCGCCGGACGCCTGGGCCTCGGCCAAAGCGGCAGGAATCGTCTTGGTTTGCAGCTCGTCCTGCTTGATTTTGGCGGCAGCGATGTAGATGTTCAACGCGTCAAAGTAAGCTTTGTTCTGAGCGTACAGTTCATCAAGCATCTTGTTGTCGTTGAGCAAGCCTTGCTGCTCCTTGGTCAGGCGCGCGGCGATCGTGTCGATTTGCGCACCGATCTTCTGGTACTTGGCTGTGATCTCAAAAATCGAGCGACGAACCTTGCCGAACAGCTTCTTGAAGACATTGTTGTTTTCGGCGCGCAGCTCATCCGGGTTGGCTTCGTTCAGCCGCGCCATCAAGCTGGTGAGGGCGTCGCCGACAGCGCCGGTGTCCTGGCTTTGCACCTTGTCCAGCATTGTCTGCGAAAACTGGCCGAGCTGCTGCTGGGCCTGGGCGCCGTAGCTCATCACGCCGTCATTGTTCTTGACGTCGATCTGCGCTGCAAGGTCCTGAGCCTGCTTTTCCTGCTCCGGGGTCAGGTTCGACGCCGCGTGCTCGGCAGCCGTGGCGGCGGGTGCGGCAGTTGCCGAACTGCTTGGGGCCTGGGTGGCAAAAGGCTGACTCAAGAGGTCGGCGACCAAGTTTGAATCAGCGGCGGTACTGGTTGCGGCTGATGGTGCGGTAGTTTTTGCTTCTTCATCACTCATGCTGTTGCCCCGATTCTTCTGATTTTGGTGTGATGGTGGCGTGCTCCGGTGTCAAATGAACGCCGCGGTCGACTGTTTCGGTCGATTCGGCAAGGCGCGGCTTGATCTGCTTTTTCGCCAAGTCGATGTCAGCTTCCAGATCGTCGATGTCGCTTTCCACAAACTCGCTGTAGCCGGACTTGATGGTGTCGGCCAGGTCGCGCAGGGTGTTGGCCGCGGTGGTCAGCACGTCGTAGGTGTCCTGGGTCTTGACCTCGTGGTGCGTGATGGCCTCGTATTTTTGCGCGATGCTCAAGACGTTTGGCAGCTGCTCATAGATAAAATGTCCAGCTGCGCCCAGCTTCTTGGGGGTCTGCACGATGGCCTTGAAGTAGGCGTGCATGATGTCGAGCAGGTCGGCATTAACGGCAATCGTCTTGATTTTGGGCACGCGGTCGGCGATAGCCTCGAATTCGTGGATCTCGTCTGCGGCCTGGTCCATAGTTTCGCGGAACAAGTTGATCTCGCTTTCGCTCAGCCCGGATTCGGCGTAATGGGCGGCCATGTCTGGGGTGATCGGCGGTGTGGCGGGCTTTTCCACCGGCCGGCTCAACTCGCCGACCAGGCGGGCACCGGCGAAGACCAGCATGACGAACAGCCCGACCCACAGGTGCTGGGTCAAGAGGCCAATCACCAGGCCGGCCGCGGCCCAGAGCCCGACGCGCACCCAGCGGATACGCTTTTCTGTTTTTTTCAACGTCTTTCACTTCCTGAATATGCTTTCGTGCCTTCAGTTTACCATAATATCAGGCCTCAAATATCAGCCTCGAGATGGACTTTGCTGAAGGATTCCTTAAGGCGTTGGTATTCTCGCCGGCCATTGGTATCATAGGATTGAATGCGCCTGTCCAGGCGACAAGAAGGAAGGCTCCCAGATGGAAAAAATCGAAGGACGACAGCAGATTTATCAAGACCAGATACTGACGCTGAGCCAGCTCACGGTCAGACTGGAGGATGACACCATGGCGAAAAGAGTGCTGGTTCACACGACCGGCGCGGCCGGGGTGTTGGCGATAAGCCAGAACAAGGCACTGTTTGTCCGGCAGTGGCGCACGCCGCTTGCGCAGGAGACCCTCGAGCTGCCCGCGGGCAAGATCAATCCGGGGGAGACGCCACTTGAAGCCGCTAAGCGCGAGCTGAATGAAGAGGCGCAGCTGGCCGCCGATGAGTGGGCGCCCCTGACCCACTTTTACCAAAGCGCCGGTTTTTCCGACGCCGAGTCGACCCTGTTTTCCGCCCGGCACCTGCACAAGCCGGCCGAGCAGCGCAGTCAGGACGTCGGAGAATTTGTGACCGGTGAGTGGCTGACGCTGGAAGAGGCCAAGCAGGCCCAAGCTGATGGCCTGATCTGTGACGCCAAAACCACCCTGGGACTGGCGTTGTGGGAGCTGCAGGAGGTGCACCATGCCTGAGTTGACCCGTAAAGAGTACCGTCAGCAGCAGAAGCAGGCCGAGCGCGAGGCCGAAAAACGCGACGAGAAGCGGGTGGAAACCGAGCGTGAGTACGCCAAAGCGGCCCACGAGCCGCGCAAGGCGCCGAGAGCCCCGCACCGCGGCGATTTCGACGAGCAGACCTTTAAGAAGGTCAACAGCATGAAAAAGCGGCTCAACTGGGCCATTGGCATCGTTGTAGTGCTGCTGCTGGTCGTTGCGATGGTGCTGTTTAAGCTGTAATTTTTGGCTGGCTGGCGTACAATAAGTAAGCTGCTTTTGAACAATAGAAGGGATGAAAGTTAATGAAGATAGGCGTTATTTGCGCGATGGAAGAGGAGATTCGCACGCTGCTCCCCAAGCTGGCAAATCAAGAAGAGCGGGTCGTGGCCAGCCAGCATTATTACCACGGCACGATTGACGGCACCGAGGTCACCCTGGTGGAATCGGGCATCGGCAAGGTGCAGGCGGGAATGACCGCAACCGTGCTGCTCAGCCAGTACCAGCCGGACGTCTTGATCAACACGGGCTCCGCCGGCGGCATCGGCCAGGGCCTGAACATCGGCGACGTCGTGATTTCCAGCAAGGTCGCCTACCATGACGTGGACGCGACGGCGTTTGGCTACAAGCCGGGCCAGCTGCCGCAGCAGCCGCTTTATTTTGACGCCGACCAGCAAGTCGTCCAGGAAATTGCTCAAGCTGCGCATGAAACTGATTTGAACACGCACGTCGGCCTGATCGTTTCCGGCGACGAGTTTGTGTCGAGTCAAAGTGCCGTCAAGCGCATTTTGGCCATGTACCCGGACGCCTTAGCTAGCGAAATGGAAGGCGCCGCGGTTGGCCAGGTCGCGCATGAATTCCACACGCCATTTGTCATCATCCGCGCGATGAGCGACAACGGGGATGACAGCGCGTCGGTCAATTTTGACGATTTCATCATTGACGCGGGCAAGCGGTCGGCGGCGATGCTGCTGGCGTACATTCACAACTTGAAGTAAGGAGCGACAGAGTTGAATCACGTTTATCTCGATAACGCGGCCACCACGCCGATGGCGAAAAAAGTCATTGAGACCATGACCACGCAAATGCAAGCCAATTTTGGCAATGCCAGCTCGACGCACTGGTTCGGCCGGCAAGCACACGCCGTCATGGACGACAGCCGGGCGGTTTTGGCCAAAAGTATCAACGCCAAGCCCGATGACATTGTGATCACCAGCGGGGCGACCGAAGCCAACAACACGGCCATTATGCAAACGGCGCACGCGCGGGCTAACTTGGGCAAGCACATCATCACCACGGCCATCGAGCACCTCAGTGTACTGAAGCCCATGGCCCAGCTTGAAAAAGAGGGCTTTAGGGTGACTTATTTGCCGGTGAACGAGGAAGGCGAGATCAGTCTGGCCGACTTTGACGCCGCGCTGGATGACGACACCATCCTGGTTTCGATCATGATGGGCAATAACGAGGTGGGCTCGCGCATGCCGATCAAGCAAATCGGGGAGCGGCTGGTCGACCACCAGGCCTGGTTCCACACGGACGCGACCCAGGCGTACGGGCTGCTCGACATCGACGTCGACGCACTGCACGTCGACATGCTGAGTGTCTCCGCCCACAAAATCAATGGGCCCAAGGGCATCGGCTTCCTGTACCGCCGCAAGGGCGTCAACTTCCCACCGTTTCTGCGCGGCGGTGAGCAGGAAATGAAGCGCCGCGCCGGCACCGAGAACCCGCCAGCCGTGGCCGGCTTTGCCGAGGCGGTGCGCCTCATCACGCCGCAGGAAAAAGGCGACCGGCAGGCCAAGTATTACGGTTTCAAGGAGCAGATCATGCACGCGCTCAAGGCCGCAGACGTGGACTTCAAGGTCAACGGGCCGCTGAAGCCGGATGCGCTCAATCACGTGTTCAACCTGTGGCTGCCTGGCGTTTCGACTTACGCGCTGCAGACCAATCTGGATCTGGCCGGCTTTGCCATTTCCGGCGGCTCCGCCTGCACGGCCGGGTCGCTGGAGCCGTCACACGTGCTGACGGCGATGTACGGCGCCGACTCACCGCGCATCAGCGAGTCGATTCGCGTGTCCTTCGGGGCGTTCAATACCACCATGGACATCGTGCAGTTCAGCGACGCCCTGGTCAAAATCGTCAATCGGCTCCGTAAAAAGGCTCAGGCATAGCCCTTGCCATCACACCGAATCTGCAGCAACATTGCGGATTCGGTGTTTTTGCGTCCAATTGAAAGAAAGGTAAAAAAGCCGCACCGGGCTTTCAGCGGCTGGCGGCAAAAGCGTAGAGTGGAAGTAGTGTCTAAGGGATTTCTTGAGGAGGAATCAGTTTGGCAGAGGAAAAAAGTCACCTTTCTGGATTAACACAAGTCGAAGCGCAGTCTCGCCTAGCTAAGGACGGCCCAAACGAGGTGGCCGAAAAGCCGTTTAGTTTTCCGCGAGCGGTGGCGCAGCGCCTGTGGGAACCGTCCGCCTGGATTCTGGAAGGCGCGCTGCTGCTGGAAATTATCCTTGGCAAGGGCATTCAGGCCGGCTTCATTATTGTGATGCTGCTGTTTGCCGCGGTGAATGGCGCCGTTCAGAATCGCAAAGCGACCAAAATTCTGTCCAGGCTCACCGACCAACTGACCCTGACGGCGACGGTCAAGCGCGATGGTCAGTGGCGGCGGGTGCCAGCGCGGGAGCTGGTGGTCGGCGACTTGGTCAGTTTGACTTCTGGCGATTTGGTGCCGGCGGATGTTGAGTTGCTGCAAGGCAGCGCCGACATCAATGAAAGCTCAATCACAGGGGAGGCCAAAGGCGTGTCTCGGCGCGTTGGTGATGCCGCGTTTGCCGGGACAGAGCTGACTGCGGGCCACGCTGTTGGCCGCGTCACGGCGACCGGAAAGGCCAGTCGCTCCGGCAAAACCATCAGCCTCATCAACAAAAGCTCGGCGCCTGGCCATCTGCAGCAACTACTGGGCAAAATTATCGGCTACCTGGCCGCGGTGGATGCAGTCCTGGCCGTCATTTTAGTCGTGGCGACGCTGGTGCGGGGGCAGAGTTTGCTGGCGCTGCTGCCGTTTTTGGCGATGCTGGTGATCGCGACGATTCCAATCGCCATGCCCTCTAGTTTTGCCGTAGCCAACTCCGTGGAGGCCAAGGTGCTCAGCGGCCAACAAGTCCTGGTCAGCGACCTGACCGGCATTCAAGAGGCGGCCAACATGAACGTGCTGCTGATTGACAAGACTGGCACCATTACCGCCAACAAGCCCAGTGTGGTGGCCTTTTACAACTTGTCGGCGCAGCCAGATACGACTGTCCTGCAATTTGCGCTGACCGCCACGGATCAGCGCAAGCCCAGCGTGATCGATGCGGCCGTTCAAAATTATGCAAAACAAAAACAACTCACTGCTTTAGCTCAAAGTCACTTCCAACCGTTTGATTCCGGCACCGGCTACTCCCAAGTTGAGGTGTCGACTGAGGCTGGCACGCAAACGGTGCGGCTGGGCTCCCTGAAGCAACTGACCAAACTCACGGCCCCATTTACGCTGCCGGCAGCCGTCGATTTTTCCGCGGGGCGAACGACCGCCATTGCAGTGGAAAAGCAAATGGTCGGGTTGTTCATCATGCAGGATCAGCCGCGTGCGGACAGCGCGGCAGCCCTCGCCGAGATCCGCGCCCGCGGCGTCAAGGTGCTGATGCTGACTGGGGACAACCAGAAAACGGCGGCGGCCGTGGCCAAGAAGGTCGGCTTGCCTGGCCGCGTGATTTCTATCTCTGAGCTGAAACCGCACCAGCCGCTGGATGACCTCGCCGGCATCGCCGATGTCGTCCCTGAGGACAAACTGGCCATGGTGACCAATTTTCAAAAGGCCGGTTATATCGTCGGGATGACCGGTGACGGCGTGAATGATGCGCCGGCGTTGAAGCAGGCGGACCTGGGCATTGCGGTTGCCACCGCGGTGGATTTGGCCAAGCGGTCGGCGCGGATGGTGCTGCTGACTCCTGGACTCACTTCGATCACCAATGTCCTTGATAGTGGTCACCGCGTTTATAAGCGCATGATGACCTGGACCATCACCAAGCTGTCGCGGGCGGCCCAGCTAAGCATTCTGCTGACTTTTGGCTACCTGATCTTCGGCTTTTTGCCGCTGAGCCTGAATGCGATGATCCTGGTCGCGCTGCTCAACGATTTGGTCACGCTGGTGCTCGGCACCGACCACGCGCAAATCAGCCATCAACCCGAGCGCTGGGACATGAAAAAGCTGAGTAAAACGGCCGGTCTTTACGCCGGTGGGTGGACGCTTGCTGGGTTTGGCTGGCTGCTGTGGCTGATTCACGTGGGGCAAACCGCGGGCCAGATCAGCACTGCGCTGTTCTGTTTTCTGATGTTCAGCGCGATGCTCACCATCCTGATGACCCGCACGACCAAGCCGTTTTGGGCGAGTGCCGCCAGCAAGCAGGTCAATTGGGCGATTGGAGGAAATACGGTTGTGACCGTCATTTTGGCAATGGTCGGGTTTGGGGTTGCCGCGATCCAGTTACCCGTGATTGTCTTGGCGTTTGCCCTAACGCTGGTGGTCGGGGTGCTGCTGACCGGTCTGACGCACTGGCTGCACCCCGCGGCGTGATCCGCCAATGATTGTGCGGCATTCTTTGGTGCCTGATATGCGATTATGGTAAGATAAAAGCGAATACAAGCGCCGCTGAGCGCACAGGGAGTGGGAGTTATGGCATTACAGGCAACCGGTTCCGCATTGGGCGATTCGAAAACCTACAAGATATCACCGCAGATCAAGCGCTACACGCTGATGGATCTGGGCTTTGTGAAAACAAAAAACGGCAATTTCCAGCTGGAGCGTTCGCTGGATCCGAACTCGCCGTTCACGCAGGCCAATAAGCTGAAGGTGACATTCAAGGCCGACCTGTCCGGGTTCCAAATGGGTGTGACCACGGCCAACGGACTGAAGGCCATCAATATCTTCAAAACTGACAAGACGGCCGATAACGTTGAGCAGTATCACTTCATTATCGACAACATGATCGAGCGTCAGGTGCTTGAAGAGGCATGACCGTACAAATAAGGCCGCTGCGAAAATAAAATCGCAGCGGCCTTTTTGCGTCCAATCGGCGGCTAGTTGATCTTGCGTTTCGGGTTCAGCAGGTTCATCGGATCCAGCAGCGCCTTGATTTGGTGCTGGAGCATGTCGACGTCTTCGCCGAGCTCGGCGTTGTTCCACTGGTTCTTCAGCATCCCGACGGCGTGCTCGCCGGAAATCGTGCCGCCCAGCGCCAGCGTCTTCTTGAACATCAAGGACAGTGCCTGGCTGACCTTGGCCGGGACGCCTTTTTCCTCAAGCGGCCAGACGATGGACGGGTGGACGTTGCCATCGCCGGCGTGACCGGCCGTGTAAATCTTCAGGCCGAGGTCTTGGCCGACCTGCTTGATGTAGTCCATCATTGGCGCCAGCTGGGACAGTGGCATCGCCATGTCCTCCATGATGTGGTTTTGCCCGGTGAAAATGGCTGGGAGCATGTCGCGGCGGACTTTTTCCAGCTGGGCCTGCTCCTCGGGTTTCTCGGTGACCGTGATGTCGCGGGCTCCGTGCTTGGTCAGCAGGGCGTTCAGCACATCCATGGCCTGCTTGGTGCCGTTATCGATTTTGAAGATCAGCATCGCGCCGGATTCTTTGCTGTAGTCGGTGCCGTCGTACTGGTCGATGGCCTGAATGGTCGGGTGATCCATCGCCTCGAGCATCGTCGGGTAGACGCCCGAAATGCGGATCTCGGCGACGGCCTCGGCCAAGGCGGTCATGTTCTCGAAAAAGGCCATACCCATGACCGGCGTGCCAAGTGGAATCGGCATCAACTTGACCGTGATCTCGGTGATGATGCCCAGCGTGCCCTCCGAGCCGACGAACAGTTGCGTCAGATCGTAGCCGAACGCCTGCTTGAGCGTGCGGCCGCCAAGTTTCAACTCGCGGCCGTCTGCCAGCACCACTTTGAGGCCGAGCACGTTGTCCTTGGTTGCCCCGTACTTGACGGTGCTCATGCCGCCGGCGTTGGTCGCAACGTTGCCGCCGATGCCGGAAATCGGCTTGGACCCAGGATCTGGCGCGTAGAACATGCCTTGCTCGCGAGCGGCTTTGTCGAGGTCGCCGTTAATGACCCCGGGCTCGACCACGGCCAGCGAGTCGGCCTTGCTGATTTCCTTGATCTTGTTCATGCCGGCGGTGGACAGAATGAAACTGCCGGCGATGCCGTCCGCCCCGATCACGGTACTGGTGAACCGGTTCTGGGTGACGACTGGGACGTGATACTTGCGTGCGGTTTTGAGCACACCTTGCACGTCGGCAGTGTTGTGCGCCTCGATGAAGGCGAGGGCCAACCCGGAATCATCGTCAGTCAGGTTGGGGGAGAAGGACTGCTTTTTCAAGGTGGCCGGGTCGGTGATGACGCTGCCGGCGGTCACATTGGCTCTCAGGTCGGCGAGAATCTCGTCGTTAGAAAATGCCGCAAAAACTGTCATGCTAAAGGCTTCCTTTCTTTAATACGCTTACAAAAATACCGTAACACTATTTTGCCAAAAGGGGTGCCATAAGCCATCGGCGGGGCTATCTTCCTGAGTCTATTTCTGCAGTGGCAGAGCAATCTGACGGTGGCGCAGCTAACACTTTCGTCATGTTCAAGTGCAACAGTCAAAAAGTGTTATTGTATGTGCCATGCAGTTGTTTTGCTGCAACGATACCAAGCAGGCCCGCTGTGGTGGCAGGCCGGAGGAGAATGATATGGCTTTTGCAATGGGTAAGGATCTGGCCGCCGCACGCGCTGCAAGCGGAAAGTCGCAGGAAGATACTGCGCTGTTGCTGGGGATCACGCCTGACACGTTAAACCAGTGGGAAAATGGGCAAGTTGTCCCGACACTCAGGCAACTCGGCCAACTGAGTCGGGTGCTCGGCGCGGCGCCGCAAGCGCTTGTGGGGATGAAGCCTAAAAAGAAGCGTCTGCCCCTGATCGGCCAGCGGAATCAGAGCAAAAGCGTGAGCTGGGGTGCGACCTCTGACGAACTGCGCCGTCAGATTTTGGCCAATCTGATCAGTCTGAGTGCCAGCTTGACCGCGGAGCAGGCGGCCAGTCTGCAGCCGGTGCTGGAACAACATTACCAGCTTTTGATCCAAGGGGTCACGGCGGTCGCTTACGTGGTACAAACCATGTCGCTGGGCGTCAGCAAGACCATGCGGCAGGCCGGCATCATGTTTTCACCGGCGCAGGAGGCGGATTACATGGCGATTGTTCGAGCGGATTACATTCGCAAGTAAGGCCGGCAAAGACTTCCGCTGCTTACTTTCAGAAAGCGTTGTTTTTCCCGGTTGCACTGGTATAATTAACCTTACTGGAATTGACGACCTTCAAATCGGATAACTCCAGAATCTGATTGAAATGATGGTGATCATTTTGGACAACAGCAACACCCGCGTTGTGGTGGGGATGTCCGGCGGCGTGGACTCGTCCGTGTCGGCGCTTCTCCTTAAGCAGCAAGGGTATGACGTCGTCGGGGTGTTCATGAAAAATTGGGACGATACAGACGAGAACGGGGTCTGTACCGCGACGACCGACTATGCAGACGTGGCTAAGGTGGCTGACGAAATCGGCATTCCTTACTACGGCATCAACTTCGAAAAGGAGTACTGGGACCGCGTGTTCCAGTATTTCCTGGACGAGTACAAGGCCGGCCGCACCCCGAATCCCGACGTAATGTGCAACAAAGAGATCAAGTTCAAGGCGTTTCTCGATTACGCCGAGGAGCTAGACGCTGACTACATTGCCATGGGCCACTATGCCCAGTTAACCACCGACGCAAACGGTACCGTGCACATGCTGCGCGGCGCCGATGCCAACAAGGACCAGACGTACTTTCTCAGCCAGCTGTCACAGACCCAGCTGAAGAAGTCCATGTTCCCCATCGGCGGCATGCAGAAGTCCGAGGTTCGGGCCATTGCCGAAAAGGCTGGTCTGGCCACTGCCCACAAAAAGGACAGCATGGGCATCTGCTTTATCGGTGAGAAGAACTTCAAGGAGTTCCTCAGCACTTATCTGCCGGCTCAGCCTGGCAAGATGATGACCTATGATGGCGAGGAAAAGGGCACGCACGATGGCCTGATGTACTACACCATCGGTCAGCGCCAGGGGCTTGGCATCGGCGGCAACTCGGAGAACTCCGAGCCGTGGTTTGTGGTTGGCAAGGACATCGAGAAGAACATTCTCTATGTCGGCCAGGGTTACAACAACCCGCACCTGATGGCGACCAGCCTCGACGCGTCTGGCATGAACTTCTTTACCGGCGCAGCGCCGGCCACTGACTTCCACTGCACGGCGAAGTTCCGCTACCGTCAGCAGGATGTCGGCGTCACCGTGCACCTCGACGGCGACAACGCCCGCATTGAGTTCGACCACCCGGTTCGGGCAATCACTCCCGGCCAGGCCGTTGTCCTTTATGACGGCGACGAGTGCTTCGGCGGCGGGACCATCAACGTCGCGTACAACGACGCCAAGGTTCTGCAGTACGTTTAAGCATCAGGCACGATTGGACACTCTCACAAATGTGGGAGTGTTTTTTCGTGGCACCAGGCGCTGGTGCGCTGTTCAGAACACGTGTTCGTATGGTAAAATAAAAGCAATTGGAGGTGCCGTGATGCAAGCACAAAGCACGTATGAATCCCCATTCGGTGAGTTGACCCTGCTGGCCGACGACGATCACCTGCTGGGCATCTGGTTCAAGGACCAGGACTACTTTGGCGGGCAGTTTGACCTGGGTCGGGTGCCGCGCAAGGTGACACCAGTCCTGATCAAAACTGGCCTGTGGTTGCAGGACTATTTTGACGGCGACCGGCCTGATCCCAAGGCGCTGCCGCTCCAGCTGACCGGGACGACGTTTCGTCAGACTGTTTCGCGGGCTTTGCTAACGGTCCCCTATGGTGAAGTGACCACCTATGGCGCGCTGGCCGCTCAAGTGGGCGAAACCCTTGGCCGGCCGACCTCGCCGCGTGCAATCGGCAACGCTGTAGGACACAACCCCATCAGCATCGTCGTTCCGTGCCACCGCGTGGTCGGCAAGCACGGTGAACTGGTCGGGTACGCCGGTGGCATCGACCGCAAAATGATGCTGCTGGGGCTTGAAGGCCACACCATCGACGTGGACAAGGCCTGTTTGATGAACCCAAAGGTTTGATGGTTTTAGCCCCCTTGAATTAGGCGCGTTAAATCGCGATAATTAGTAACTATATAAGACCATTAGGGGGAGCAAGATTGACGCGGTTATATTTTGTTCGACACGGGAAGACGGAGTGGAACCTGGAAGGGCGCTACCAAGGGGCCAACGGCGATTCGCCGCTGCTTAAGGAAAGCTATGAGGAAATCGGCCAGTTGGCCAACTACCTGACCGTACGTGGGGTCAAATTTGCCCACGCCTACATCAGTCCGCTGCCGCGCGCGCAAAAAACGGCGCAGTATCTGATCAAGCAGCTTGGTCAAGACATTCCGACGACGACCACGGTGGGGATGCGCGAGTTCAACCTCGGGCGCATGGAAGGCATGCGCTTTTCTGATGTGGAGAAAAAATATCCCACGGAGCTTCACGCGTTCCGCTACGCCCCCGGCGAATACGATCCGACCAAAATTCAAGGCGAGTCGTTTCCAGAATTGATCCAGCGAATGCAGCCGGTGGTGCTCGCCGCCGTCAAACAAGCGCAGCCGGATGATAACTTGCTGTTTGTCAGCCACGGGGCGGCGCTGGTGGCGCTGATTCAAAGCCTGCTTGGCACCCCCATCAAGGACATGCGCAAAGATGGCGGGCTGACCAACAGCAGCGTCACGATTCTTGACGCGCACGGGCCTCAGCTGCCGTTCAAGCTGGTGCGCTGGAATGACACGGACTACATCACGAAGAAACTTGATCCAACCGACACGATTTAGGAGGCACCAGCCATGGCGTCATTGACCGCACAATTTAATCAAGGGGACCACGATGCAGCGATTCAGGCCGCCGTCAAACGCATTGACGAAAAGCCGACGGACCCGAAGCGCTACGCCGTGCTGGCGACCATGCTGATCGGCATCCACGCCTACGATGAGGCGAGCCAGCTGATCGTCAAGGCGCTGGGGCTTTTCCCCAATGATGCCGAGCTGACGTACGACGCCGGCCTCTTAGCGTTCAGCCAGGGGAATTCGACGCTGGCAATCAAGTACTTCGGTCAGCTGGCCACTGCGAAGAAGGGCACCCTCAAGCAGGACGCGCAGTACATGCTGGCGCTCAGCTATCAGCAGGCCGGTCAGGTGCAAAAGGCGCTGGCCTTTGCGCTGACCGCGCATGACGCCGCGCCCGAAAAGGTGGACGCGGCGCTGCTTTCGGCGGAGCTGCTGCTGGGGCTTGGCGCCTTTGCGGACGCCGCCAAGCTGCTGGCGCCATTTTTGCAGATCAAGAATGCACGGGTGCTGTTCACTTACGGCATGGCACTGACCGGCCAAGACGAAGACGGCAGCCAGTACCTGGACCAGGCGAAAAAGCTCGATCCTAAGGGCTATGATCAGCAGGCCGGTCAGGTCCGGGACATTGCCGGATTCCTGAAGGCGCAGGGTAAAGCCGATGAATGAAGATGCACAGCAAAGCGTCAGCGGCCGGGTCAAAAGCATTATTTTCCAAAGCCCGACCACGTTTTTCAAAATCGTCGCGGTGACGATCACCAAAACAAATATTCAATGGCCCGATGACGAGATCACCGTCACCGGGAATTTTGGTGACATCAAGGAAGACGAGACTTATACGTTTGTCGGCAAAGTAGTCAACCATCCGCGCTACGGGCTGCAGTTTGCGGCCGACAACTATCAAGTCGACAAGCCGACCTCTAAGCAGGGGCTGATCAACTACCTGGCCTCAGACCGCTTTCCTGGCATCGGCAGCATCACCGCCAAGAAAATTGTCGATGCTTTGGGCACCGGCGCCATCGACAAGATCCTCAAGGACGAAAATGTCCTCAAGCCCCTTGGCCTGAACGCCGAAAAACGGGCCACTTTGGTCGACAACCTCCAGCTGAATCTTGGCATGGAGCAGGTTATCATCGGCCTAAACGACTTTGGCTTCACGTCCAACATGGCGGCCAAAATCTACCAAAAATACAAAACCGATGCGCTGGACGTCATCAAGGACAACCCCTACCAGCTGATTGCCGACATCGACGGCATCGGCTTTAAGCGCGCCGATGCCATCGCGGCCAACCTGCACATCGAGCCGGATTCCCAGATTCGGCTGGGCGGGGCGGTGCTAGCCGAACTCCAGCGCTTGACCGACGGCGAAGGCGACACGTACGTCGCGCTGCCGGTGCTCGTCAACTCGGCCCTTGGCGTGCTGGAGAGTGCCCGCAACGTGCAGATCGATGCCAACCAGGTGGGCAAGGCCATTTTGGCCCTGACGGAAAAAGGCGAGCTGTACGCCGACGGTCAGCGCATTTTCCCTAAACGGCTGTACGACGCGGAAGGAGAAATCGCCACGCGGCTGGCCACCTTGAAGGAGCCGGTCAAAGATCCGCCCAGCGACAAAGCGGCGGCGAAGGTCATTAAAACCGTCGAAAAAGAAGCGGGGATCCACTACGACGAGACGCAAACCGCCGCCATTAAGCAGGCGCTGCAAAACGAGATTTTCCTGCTCACTGGGGGACCAGGCACCGGGAAAACTACCGTGGTCAACGGCATCGTGCGCGCGTATGCCGAGCTGAACGGGCTCAGTCTGGACATCAACACGTACAAAGATGAGCCGTTTCCGCTGATGCTGGCGGCGCCAACGGGCCGGGCCGCTAAGCGCATCATGGAAACTACCGGCTTGCCGGCATCGACGATTCACCGACTGCTGGGACTGGCCATCGACGCGCAGGAGTACGAGCCCAAGGACCTGCCGGACGGGCTGCTGGTCGTCGACGAAATGTCGATGGTCGACACCTACCTGTTCCGCACGCTGCTGGCGGCGCTGCACCCGGGCATCAAAGTGATCCTGGTCGGCGATAAAGACCAGCTGCCATCGGTGGGCCCGGGCCAGGTGTTTGCGGACTTGCTTCGCAGCCAGACATTACCGGCCATGGAGCTGCGCCACATTCACCGCCAGGACGAAGATTCGTCCATCATTCCGCTGGCGCATGCGATCAATGCTGGCAGACTGCCGGCAGACTGGCAGCAAAGCAAGAAGGACCGCTCGTTCATTCTCTGCCCGCCGGAGCAGCTGGCGCGGGTGGTCGGCCAGGTCGTTGGCAAGGCCGCGACCCAGTTCGACAAGGCGGACGTGCAGGTCCTCGCCCCAATGTACCGCGGGCCGGCCGGCATCGACCAGCTCAACCCGCTGATTCAGGACATACTGAATCCGAAAAAATCCAACCGCACCAAGGAAGTCGAGTTTGGTCCGGTCAAGTACCGCATCGGCGATAAGGTCCTGCAGCTGGTCAACAATCCAGACGCGAATGTGTTCAACGGTGAGCTCGGCATCATCACCGGCATCACCGCGGCCAAGGAAGCCGAAAGCAAAACTGACGAGCTGACGATTGATTTTGACGGCAACGAGCTGCAGTATCAGCGCAGCGACTGGTCCAAAATCACGCTGGCCTATGCGACTTCGATCCACAAGGCCCAGGGTTCGGAATTCCCGGTCGTGATCCTGCCGCTGACGTTGAACGCGCGGCGCATGCTGCGGCGGAACCTGCTGTACACGGCGGTGACGCGGGCGCGGGATTTCTTGATCCTGATGGGGGACCCGCGGGCCTTTGAAACGGCCGTTGAAGCCGTCGCCGACAACCGCAAAACCGCGCTGGTTGATCGGCTGGCCAAGGTGATGAAGCAGGATCAGCCGGACATTTTTGCCGCAAGCACGCCTGCCGCGACCGCGGCGCGACCACCTGCTTCCACAGCGGTTGACAGTGCGCCGGATGCTTCGGATAATGAAAATAGTGAAGCAATTGATCCAAATAAAGAATACCGCCTGACCAAAGCTTTGATTCAAGCTCAGACCATCGACCCGCGTATCGGGTTAAATGGGCTGACGCCGGCGAAGCTGTTGGCAGCGCAGGAGGCTGAGTAAGCCACTAAGGAGTTTTTATGGCAGACGACATCCGCGACGAGCTTGAGATCAGGCCGGTCACCCCGGCTAACCTCGAGCAGTTCAACGATTTATTAGCCTACGTGTTTCAAGTGACAGCCAAAGAGGTCGAGGAATCCGGCTACGAGGACGGCGAGCTCGAGCGGGCCAAGCGCCCAGTGCTCGAAAAGTCCGACGTCATCGGCTGGTGGCAGGGCGATCAGCTGATCTCGCAGCTGGCGATTTACCCCTGCCGCGTCAACATTCACGGCCAGCTGTACGACATGGCGGGGCTGACCGGCGTGGGGACGTACCCGGAATACGCCGGCCACGGCCTGATGCACGATCTGGTCAAAATCGGCCTGTCCCACATGCGGGACCACCACCAGTGGATCTCGTACCTGTATCCGTACAGCATCCCGTTTTACCGGAAAAAGGGCTGGGAGATCATGTCCGATCACCTGACCTTCGACGTCAAGGACACCCAGCTGCCCAAGGTCGACAACTCGCTGCCCGGCCACGTCGAGCGGCTGGAAATCGATGACCCGGACGTGATCGAGATTTACAACCGGTTCGCCTTGCACAATCACGGCGCGATGATCCGCAACCAGCTCAACTGGGACGAATACTGGCGCTGGGAGGACGAGGACGAGCGCATCGCCGGCGTTTATTACGACGACAATGACATTCCGCAAGGGTACGTCCTGTACTGGATTGCCGATGAGGTGTTCCACATCAAGGAAATGGTTTACAACACCCAGGAGGCCCGCATCGGCCTGTGGAACTTTGTCGCGGCGCATTTTTCCATGGTGGAGCACGTCAAAGGCGACATCTACAAAAACGAGCCGCTGCACTTCCTGCTGGACGATGGTGACATCACCCAGACCATCCACCCGTACTTCATGGCGCGGATCGTGGACGTGGCCCAGTTCCTCAAGTCGTACCCGTTTGAAGAGGCGGACAAGCCGCTGCACTTCGTCGTGTCAGACCCCTTGGCCGACTGGAACAACGGCGTCTTCGGCCTCTGGTGGGACGAAGCCGGCCATCTGCAGGTCACCGATCGGCCGGTGGGCGACCCGGTCAAGCTGGACATTCAGACGCTGACGACCATGCTGATGAGTTACCGCCGCCCGTCGTACTTGGCCAAAATTGAGCGCATCGAAGCTAGCAAGGCGGCCATTAAGCAGCTGGAGCGCATCATTCCCAACGACGAGCCGTACTTCTCAGATTACTTCTGACCGTCTCAACGAGGCGATGAGAAAAATGCCATTGCCTTTTTTATTCAGGCAATGGCATTTTTGTTGGCATTGAACGGGTGCTAAGGCTAGTCAACACGCTTGATCTGACCGGCGGCGATCGGCAGCGTCACGTGCTGATCGAAATCGCCGACCATGCCGGCGACGGTGGCAGGCAGAACGAGGCTTTGCGGCACCCCGTGAATGTAAACGACGCGCTTGTCCAGCTGCAGGTCGCGGCTGCCGAACGCCTGCTCAAAGTGGTTTTGCAGGGCGGCCAGCGGCACGACTTTGGTGTAGGCAAAATGGCCGGTGGCATCAGCGACCGGGTAGCGGTCGTGGGGGATGTCCATGTTTTCGGGCGCATCATCGAACGGGACCATGGTGGTGCCGGAGACACTGCCGGTTTCCATCAGGTCGATAAAACGGTCGCCGTTTGCGTCCTGCGCGGGGCCGGCGACCAGGGCTTGCTTGCCGTCCGGGAAGCCGTGAAAATGTTCCCAGTGTTCAGTGTTGGCCGGCGTGTCGAACATCTCGATGGTGATGGTCAATGTTTCGTCAGTCAGGGTGAAGTCCGCGGTGCCGTGCGCGGCGGTCCCAATTTTGTCAGCGTTGAGGGCCACGATTTCTGCGTGATAATTTGCCATGATGAATTGCTCCTTTGATTTTGATACCGTTAGTGTACAATGTATTTGGACACTTGTAATTGACATATATCAATTCCACCCAAAAAGGAGACATCATGATGCATGATCCAGTGGCATGCGTGCGCGGGGCTGAGATTTTTAACGGACTGGACGATGACGTGGTGAAGGCGCTGGCAGCCATTTCAACGCACCAGCGGCCAGTCGGCAAAGGGACAGCGCTGTACGAACCGGGGACGCCGGTGGCCGCGCTGCTGGTGGTCGACCGCGGCCGCGTGAAAGTGATGCGGGCCACACCTGACGGGCAAGAGAAGGTGCTCTACTTTCTTGGCCCGCACAGTGTGGATAGTGAGGCGGCGTTGTTTGCGGAGCAGACTCATCAAAATGAGGCGGTGGCAGTTGAGGATTCCCTCGTCTGCACGATCAGGCGGCAGGATTTTGAAACACTGCTCGAGCAGTCGCCCAAGTTGGCAGTGCGCCTGCTGAATGCGTTTGGCACGCGGCTGACGGCGCTGGAAACGCGCAGCGCCCGCTACGGCACCCTGACCGCTCAGGCCCGCCTGCAGCAGTACCTGGAAGATCTCAGCGCGCAGCAGGGGACGCGGCATCTGCAACTGCCTATGAGCAAACGTGACCTCGCTTCCTGGCTGAGCGTGACGCCGGAAACGCTCAGCCGCCAGTTCACCAAGCTGACGGCAGAAGGCGTGCTCACGACCAGCGGGCAGAAAGTGACGCTCCATTAAAAAATCTCTTTGCCACGTTGGGCGAAGAGATTATTTTTTTTCTGATAGGTTGAACCAGAAGTTTTGCTTGGCCACGGTGAATTCCAGCTCGAAGGGGCGGGTACCCATTTCCTCGCCGTCCATTTGGCCGGCCTCAAGCTCGGTGGTTTCGAGGCGCAGGTGATTGCCCTTGAAGTGGTGGATGCGGTCGTACTTGGCTTCCTTGCCGCGGATCAGCTGAATCAGGTAGAACAAGAACACCACCCAATTGGGATGCTCGACCAACACCAAGTCCAGCTGGCCGTCTGTTGGCACGGCGCCGGGCATGAAGCGAATGCCGCCGCCGAAGTAGGGATGGTTGGTGGCATCGACGAGGAAGGCGTCTTGAATGATTTCCATGCGGCCTTGCTGGTCGTAGACGATCACCGGAAACGGTTTTTGCGCGAAGAACACAATGACACCAGTGATGAAGTAGGAGAGCTTGCCCAGGTGGAACCGATTGAGAAAAGTCTTGATTTGGCTGTGTGAGCTGCGGGCAATGACGTTGCCGTCGTAGCCGATGCCGATGTTGTTGACGAAATAGCCGCTTTCCTGATGGGTCTGTTCAGCATATTGACCAATGTCCAGGACAAGGGGCGTTTCGGTGCTTAGGACGCATTCGAGCGCCTTCATGGGATCGTCCGGCAGCCCAATGCCGCGCGCAAAATCGTTGCCGGAGCCGGCGGGGATGTAGCCAACGGCAAGGTCGGCCTGCCGCGTCATTTTCAATCCCGTAATGGTCTGGTTGAGCGTGCCGTCGCCGCCGATGACTAAGACGACCGCGCCCGGATGGTCGTTGAAGCTGCCGATTTGTTTGGCCAACTGGACCGTGTGGCCGGAGTACCGGCTGACGCGCACCTCATAGTCGATCTGCCGATCGTTCATGACCTTGCGGACTGCCTTTAGCGTGTCCACAGCGTTGCCAGAGCCGGCTGCCGGATTGAAAATGATGTAGTAAAATGCCGACGCCATGCGTTCGCCTCCTCCAAAAATCACTAGTACCGATTATACCGGCCAGCAATGAATAACACAATAAAATCGGTGGTACGCGATGAATATTTATGCGTTTAAATCAAGCTTGCGACTGCCTGCCGTGACCAATCAGACAAAAAAATGATCCTCAGCGAAGCGCCGAGAATCATTTTCGATTTTATGGCGCTACGATATTTGGAGTTGAAAGGCATCTTGCCTCGAAACTCCTTTTTATATACCATTTTTATGTCTGAGCACACAAAGAGGACATTACACTGTCCCTTGTCTGCTCTCCGACCAAAGAAATTAG
>NZ_BOLU01000007.1:0-71384 GCF_016861825.1 Lacticaseibacillus sp. 866-1
TAGTGCTTGTGAGTGTTAATCTGAGAGTGGGTCATGAAGATTCCTGCTTTCTTGTCTGGTTGCACTAACAAGAATAGGTCTTCATGGCCTTTTTGGTCTAGTCGCTAAGGTGTTGCACTTGAATTGTAAACTGGGGGGCTCGTTATGTTCCCAGACGCCGAGCGCGATGGTGTCCTTGTGCAGGCTCTGCGCCATTTTTAACGCATGAGCGTAGAGCTTGCTGCCCAGGCCTTGGTGCTTGTACGCAGGTAAAATGTAGATCCGCTCCAGCTCCAGCGCGTTTTTCGCCTGCACATCGGCAGTTACCGCGCCATCGACATTGAGCTTAAGGTAGCCGGCCGGGGTGCCGTCGACCGTGATGAACCAGAAGGTCGTGCCTGGCGTGTGCAGCTCCTGGGTGAGCTGCTCAGGCGAATACGCCGTGTCTAGAAAGGCCGCCATGTCGGCTGGCGCCGTATTGGCGTTGAACGTATCGGCAAAAGTGGTGCGGGCCAGGTTCACCAGCGTGGGGATCTGAGACTCGGTGACGGGGATGATTTGGGTTTCGGTCATGGTAAGACTCCTTTGATCCTAGTGTGCGCTTGCACTTTATTGGGTTTTATCATGCGCCTTCACAGCCGGTTCGGCTGCAGTAATTTACCGCTCTCCAGGTGATCATGTGTAACCCCAGCCGCAGGTGTACGACCGAATCGTGAAGCAGGCCGCAAGTTTCACGTGTAACAGAGATCCGCCTGATACTAAAACACCACCGGCCCTTTTGGTTGAGAGAAAGGGCTGATGGTGCTTGTTGACTATTTTGAGGAATGCCAGTTAGCCATTATCGGACAGTACCATGCGAGTCACATGCCCGCACAGCGAGCATGTATCAGTGCCTTGCTTAATCATTGTTGGCTCAAGAAAAGTGACGGCTTCTAGGACAACTTTGACTGACGAATCCAGCTGGAATAGCTCAGTCGCTTCGTTATGTCCAAATTGAACGTGGGTGAAGGTGACGGTCAACGCGGTCCCGTTGCCGTGGATGACGGACGGCGCCGAGACGTGATCGATCACGCAAGAGTCAAAAGTCAGTGTCCGCATGTAAGAGCCGTTTTGCATTACAGATTTGTCGCCGCGATTGTAGCTGATCAGCCGGCCGATATCATTGATTAGACAACGCTTGATGGTAATGTTCTCAGATGGCTGCTGATTTTTATCCGCGTCGATTGCGTAATACTTAAAAAATGCATGGGTGTAATTGGTTTGCTTGGCAAGGTGAGGGTACAGTCCGGGACCGCTAAATGTGCAGTCGTCGAATTGAATCTCCTGACCGCCGATTCGCATACTGTTGCATGCCGTGTTTAGCAAGCAATGACGAACCGTCAGCTGATGAATGTCGTAGCCAGCGATAGTGTCATCACCAGAGTAGACGCCGCAGTTACTAATTCGGATATCCCGTGAGTGATGTAGATTGAAACCGTCGTGGCCGCCGCGAATTTGCACGTCGTCAATTGTGACATGATGGCAGCCTAGAATGGCGTGTGACCAGTTGGCGCTATTGACGAATGTGTAGCCTTTAAGGGTCAGGTGACTGATTCCCACCATGGCGATTCCCATCGGCCCACGGAACCCTTCTTCCCCTCGCGGGTCCGTCAGCGAGGACCCGTCGATCGCACTGCCGCTTTCAGCAATAATCTGGACGTTCTGCTCGTGATACGCGCTAATCAGTGCCGCGAAGTAATGATCTGGTAAGTGCCATTCTTTAATATAAAAAGGATCATGCACATAGTCGACCGGGTTGGCCTCGTTGAAGTCGGTGTAGTCATTGAGGTTAGCGCTGCCGACGAGCACGGCCCCGGCGTTTAGTCTTAACGTGATGTTTGACCGTAAGCGGATGCTGCCGATCACATACCTGCCAGCCGGCACTTCGATAACGCCACCGCCAGCACTGGCACAGGCGTCAATCACCTGTTGAAAGGCAGACGTTTGGACAGATTGTGAAAGGCTTGAAACGCCCTGTTCAGTGACGGTCACTTTAGATTTTGCGGTCAATAAACCACACTTCCTTTTCAAGAAAACTGGCATTATTGTTTGGCCTGTGCCTTGATATCGCGGACCACAATGAAGAATACACCGGCACGAGCCATCTTATAACCGTTTTTAATGTACAATGGGTGTGAAAATTTGACCTAAGGCGGTGGATGATGAGGTATCTAATTTCGCTTAATGATCCAATTATTCATGTGTGGTCAGGCCACCTTGTCAAGAAGGCTGGTTCGGCTTGGAAGCACCGGCGTAATCATCACTCAGCGGATATTGAGCTGATGCTACTTGAAAAGGGCACATTGTCCTTAAGCGTAAACGGTGAACCAGTGACCTTAAGGCCTGGGCAACCGTTATTAATCCCCCCGGATGCAACCGTTGAAGGCACGCAGGCTACCACGGAAGCAGTATCACTGTTCTGGATTCATTTCTTTGCGGTTATTCAGCCCATTTCGGATGCTGATTCGCAGATCAGCACCGCAAATCGTCAGCGATTAGCGGGCAACACCGCGACTGCTTTAAATCAATATGCGCTGATCCCATCGGTCTATCAGGCCGATGATCCGCAAGGCCTACTGTTGCTGTTTCACCAGCTGCTTCAGGCGGTCAATGAAAACCCGGTCAGCGAACGGCAAAACGATTTCTTTACTGCGTATCTACTGTGCCAAGTTAGCACTGATTTTATGAAGACTTTGCCAGTCCAGAAGCCAGAATCCTTGGCTTCAACAAAGATCTCGGAGTGGGTGAGGACCAACATCTCGAAATCACTCACGGTGCGAGACGTGGCCAATCAGTTCGAACTGAATGCGAGTTATTTAAGTCGATTATTTAAGCGAGAAATGGGCGTGTCGCTCAAGTCGTACATATTGGATATGAAGATCAGCTACGCGAAGTATCTGCTTGCGTCGACCAATCTACTGGTGGCGGAGGTTAGGGATAAGGCGTACTTCGGCGATTCCAAACAGTTTATGCACACCTTTAAACAGCGCGTCGGCGTTTCTCCAAGTGCATATAGAGCGTCTATGAGCCGAACACATCTGAACACGGAGGCGGTGGACCCCAAGTCGCAGCTGCCGGCACAGTTCGGCACCGAAGCAGTACGCCGACTGATTGGCACGATCCTTTCTGATCAGCCGACGTCTCAACAAGAGCCAGGGTCGACAAGCGGTCAGTAATCATTGCTGACCGTGGCGGATGGGTTCCCCGAAAGAAGTCTAGGAAAGTGGTCATTTGACACATAATTGCAATCGGTTGCGCCGGCATTTTTAGGCCTCACCGCACTGATTCGGCGAAAATTGATTTGAATAAATTTTTCAAAGGCGGTTTACTGTAATCAATAAGGGGTGGGAACATGCAAACCAAAGAAGCGGTACGTCTGGCACTAAAAGAAGCCATCATGGCCGGCCGCTATGCGATCGGCGATAAACTGCCAACAGAACAAGCGCTACTGACACAATTTGACATCTCGCGTTACAGCCTGCGTCAGGCCCTGAAGGCGCTAGCAGATGAAGGGTTGATCCGAGCGGTGCAGGGCAGCGGCTTTTACGTGGCGGATCCGCGCAATAAGCAGCGTAAGCAGGCCGCCCGGAAAATTATCGGCGTCATTACAACGCACTTGGCAGACTACATTTTTCCGCCGATTATTTCTGGCATCGACAGTGTTGTGAGCGAGGCAGGCTACGGCCTGATGCTGAGCAATACGCACAACGAATTTGAAAACGAGCAGCGCAGCCTGATCCGAATGATGGATACCGGAGTCGCTGGGCTCATTATCGAGCCGACGCGCAGCGCCATGGCTAATCCCAATCTGGCGCTTTATCGGCGCATCGCACTGGCGGGGATCCCAGTGGTCTTTATCAATGCCGGCTACACCGGTCTCACCGACTTTCCGACACTGACGGTTGATGACGCAGGTGGGGAGCGCCAGCTGATCGAGACGCTGCTCAAGCAGGGGCACCGCCAGATCCTTGGCCTTTTTCAAATCGATGACCAGCAGGGCGTCGATCGCATGCAGGGATTTGTTCAGGCCTATCAGGCGAACCAGCCGACCTTATCTACCGGGAACGTCATGCTGTACCAATCCGGCGATCACCTTGCTGACCTGAAGGCCCGCATTCTGGATGTTGTGAATGGGGATTCACGGCCTACTGCGATTGCCTGCTACAATGACCAACTGGCTATTCGCCTGATTTCCTGGCTGGGTGAAGCGGGGATCAAGGTGCCGGACGATATTTCGCTGGTCGGGTTTGACGACTATGAGATGAGTCGCTATTCGCGCCCGGGGCTCACCACCGCAGTTCATCCTAAACGACGCATGGGCGAGGCGGCTGGCCGGGCAGTGCTTCAGGCGATCGCGCACCAGACGCCGGCTTCAATTCAGTATCCGGCAGAGCTTGTGATGCGGCGCTCGATTAAGAAACTGAGCTGAATTGTGTCGAATCAATTGAATCAATTTGATGACGACAAATAAACCGCTTACCTTGAAGTTGCGAACAGATCGCAACTTCTTTTTTTATGGGCAGGAGGGATCAGATGGACAACGCAATCAAAGCGGCGATTGAAGCCGGTCAGCTCACGCTTGGCCTGGAACTGGGATCGACGCAAATCAAAGTGGAACTGCTAACGGCTCACTTGACGCCGGTGTGCACGGGCGCCTATGGCTGGACGAACACGTTGGCTGATGGGCACTGGACGTACTCACTGGATCAGGTGTGGGTTGGGATTCAGGCCGCCTACGCGGATTTGGCGGCGCGCGTGAAGGCGCAGTACGGCGTTCCCATCACGCAGATCAAGGCGATCGGCATTAGCGCGATGATGCACGGCTACTTGGCGTTTGATGCCGACGACCAGCTGTTGACACCGTTTCGGACTTGGCGTGATAACACCACGGGCCAGGCCGCGGAGCAGCTGTCGCAGTTGTTTCACTTCAACATTCCGCAGCGCTGGAGTGTTGCCCACCTTTATCAGGCGATTTTAAACGGTGAAAACCACGTCGATCAGATTGCTTTTATGACGACACTGGCGGGTTATGTGCACTGGCAGTTATCCGGGCAAAGGGTGATTGGGATCGGTGACGCCTCAGGGATGTTTCCCATTGATCCGGCCACTGATCAGTACGACGCGATGAAGCTGGTGGTCTTTGATACCTTGCCGGCCGTGCAGGCGCACCACTTGCAACTGCGCCAGATCTTGCCAGCGCCGCTGCTGGCTGGGACACCAGCTGGGCGCCTGAGCGAAGGCGGGGCTGCGCGGCTGGATCCAAGCGGTGAGCTGCAGCCTGGGGCGGTGATGGCGCCGCCGGAAGGGGATGCCGGCACCGGGATGGTCGCCACGAATAGTGTGGCGGTCAATTCAGGCAACATCTCTGTAGGCACGTCGGCGTTCACGATGACTATTTTGCCTGAGCTTCCCGACTCTTGGGATCCGGCAATCGATATTGTGGCGACGCCAACTGGTCAGCCGGTCGCGATGGTCCACGCCAACAATTGTTCCTCAGACCTCAACGCCTGGATCAGTCTGATGGGGGATGCCATCGCCGCGGTTACCGGTGAGACCCCTGACGACTTGTACCAACGGCTTTTTGTCGCAGTCCCAAAGGCGGATGCCGACCTGGGCGGTCTGCTCGCTTTTGCAAATGTGTCCGGTGAGAACATCACCCAGGTCGATCAGGGCCGACCGATTCAGGTCCGCACGTCAAGCACGCAGATGACGCTGGCCAATTTTATGGCGACACAGCTGGACGCGGCCTTTGCCCCGCTGGCGGTCGGCATGGAAAAGCTGCACGAGCTGGTCACGCTGAAGGAGTCCACGATGGTCGCGCAAGGCGGACTCTTTAAGACCCCTAAGATCGCGCAGCAGGTGCTGGCTAATGCGCTGGGCCTGCCGATCACGGTCATGACGAACGCCAGTGTCGGCGGTCCGTTTGGGATGGCGGTGCTCGCACAGTTTACTGCGGTCGGTGGCGGCGATCTCGCGAAATATCTGCAGTCTGAGGTGTTTCAGGAGACGACGGCGACCACACTCGCGCCAGAGCCAAGCGGACGCGAAGCTTACCAGCATTTTCTTGCCCGCTACCAAAAGGCCTTGCCGTTGGCGCGCCAGGCCGGCAGTCTCGTTGATTAGAAAATCTGAATGGAGGACTTCACAATGAAATTAGCACAACAATATGAATTTTGGTTTGCCGTGGGCAGTCAGGCCCTGTACGGTGAGGAGACGCTGAAACAGGTCGAAGCCGACAGCAAGACCATCGCGGCCAAGCTGAACGAAAGTGGCACGCTGCCTTATCCCGTTGTGTTCAAGGGCGTTTTGACGACGGCCGATGGGATCACGGCCTTCATGAAGGAGGCCAACTACCGCGATCAGGTCGCCGGCGTCATCACTTGGATGCATACTTTTTCACCGGCGAAGAACTGGATCCGCGGCACCAAACTTCTGCAAAAGCCACTGCTGCATCTGGCGACACAGTTCCGCAATGATATTCCTTACGAAACAATCGATTTTGACTACATGAACCTGAACCAGAGCGCGCACGGCGACCGCGAGTACGGCTACATTAACGCGCGGTTGGACATTCATAATAAGGTCGTGTATGGGCACTGGGCAACCCCTGAGGTCCAGCAGCAAATCGCTGACTGGGAAGACGTGGCCGTGGCTTACGCCGAGAGTTTTCAGACTAAAGTGGCGCGGTTCGGTGATAACATGCGCAACGTTGCGGTGACCGATGGCGACCGGGTCGAGGCCCAGATCAAGTTTGGCTGGACCGTCGACTACTACGCACTGCACGATGTCGTTGAGGTAATCGATGCCGTGAGTGAAGCCGACATCGATCAAGCATACGAAGACCTGACCGCCAAGTACACTGTGGTACGCGGCGAGAATGATGCGGCCAAGTATGACCACGCAGTGCGCTACCAGCTCCGCGAATACCTGGGCATTAAAAAGTTTCTGGATGACCGCGGCTACAACTGCTTCACGACCAACTTCGAGGACCTGCACGGACTCGAGCAGCTGCCTGGACTGGCGGCGCAACTGCTGATGGCGGAAGGCTACGGGTTCGGCGCCGAAGGAGATTGGAAGACGTCTGCGCTCAGCCACGTTCTGAAGGTCCTTGCGCATAACCAGAAGACCTCGTTCATGGAGGACTACACGCTGGATCTGCGTCCAGGGCACGAAGCCATTTTGGGCTCACACATGCTGGAAGTTGATCCTTCCATCGCCTCTGACAAGCCGCGGATCGAAGTGCACCCGCTGGACATCGGTGGCAAGGCCGATCCGGCCCGCCTAGTCTTTAACGGCTCTGCTGGCGACGCGGTTGACGTGACCCTGGCGGACTTCCGCGACGGCTTCAAGTTCATCGGTTACCCAGTTAACGCAGCCTTGGCCGAAAAGCCGCTGCCGCATCTGCCCGTCGCCAGTCAGCTTTGGACGCCAAAGGTGGGGCTGAAGGCAGGCGCGACCGCCTGGATCCAAAACGGCGGCGGTCACCACACGGTTTTATCCTTCAGCATCAACACCACCCAGATCAAGGACCTGGCGACGCTGTTTGGTGTGAAGGCAATCGTGATTGAGTAGGAGGCTAGCATGCTAGAAAAACTCAAAGAGGAAGTCTACGAGGCCAATATGCAGCTGCCCAAACTCGACTTGGTCACGTTCACCTGGGGCAATGTTTCGGGGATCGACCGTGACGCCGGGCTGTTTGTGATCAAGCCGTCCGGGGTGCCGTACGAAACGCTGCAGCCCAGCGACATGGTGGTCGTTAACCTGAAGGGTGAGGTGGTTGAAGGCAAGCTGCGACCGTCCAGCGACACGCCAACGCATGTGGTCCTTTACAACGCGTTTCCGGACATTGGCGGGATCGTGCACACGCACTCACCGTACGCCGTCACCTTCGCCAGTGCGAATATGGATGTCCCGGCGCTGAACACCACTGCGGTCGATACCTTTTACGGGGATGTGCCGGTGTCAGAGCCGCTGTCTAAGGCGCAAATCGAGCGCGCCTATGAAGAGGAAACCGGCGAGGTGATCGTCAAAACCTTCGCCGACCGGCACCTGGACCACGACGCGGTGCCGGCGGTGCTGGTCAGTCGGCACGGGCCGTTCACGTGGGGAGCGACGCCGGCCAAGGCCGTGTACAACGCCAAGGTGCTCGAGGTCGTCAGCCAGATCGATTACCAGACCATGACGCTGAGCGCTAAGGACAATCACGTGCCGCAGTACCTGCTGGATAAGCACTACTATCGCAAGCACGGCAAGAACGCGTACTACGGGCAAAAATAGCGCGGTTTGACCAGCTAACCTAGAGTTGAATTGATCGGTTTCACGTGGAACAACTGCAGATTGAACGGTTATCAGCAGTGTTGACTGGCTGTTGAATTTGCCCATACCGTAAAGAACCACCGCACGCGCTTTGAATGAAGAGCGTGCGGTGGTTCTTTGTTGTTGATTTCTAGGTTAGGGCCGGCATGACGCTGGTGAGGATCTTGGCGGTGGCCTGATCCACATCGAGCTGCAGTGCCGGTTTCAGGATAACCGGCAACAGGTACGTCAGCATCAGGCCGAATATCGGCCGAAAGGACTCGAGGGTGAGGGGATGCTGGGGCTGGCTGAAGTTTGCCAGCATGGGCAGGACGGCCGGGACAAAGCGTTGCTTGGCCATTGCCAGGGCACTGTCGAACAAGTCGGTGTTCACTAGCACCTCTTGCAGAAAGACGCGAATGATGAGCCGGTTATCCACCACAAAGCGCATGCGGTCGCTGATGAGAAACCGCAGGGTGGCTTCCAGCGAGTCAAAATGCTGCTTGCCTGTTTCCGCGACGAATTCGTCGGCGACGGCGGGCAGCACGCTCGCCTTCAGCGGCTCGAGCAAGGCGTCGAGGATCTCGCGCTTATTTTTAAAATGCTTGTACACGGTGCCTTCCGACACGCCGGCCAGGTTTGCGATGTCGGCGGTCGTGGTGCGATCGTAGCCTTGCTCGGAAAAAAGCTTCAGGCAGGCCTTCAGCACGTTCTGCTGTTTTTCCGACAAGTCTGACTGTGCCAGGCTGTTGGCCAATAATGTCTCGACTGAATTGACTTGCATGGCGACCTCCTTATTGCTGCGATCAGTTTATCACACCTTGCGATACCGCCGCATGCCGCGGACGTTCAGGCCGGTCAGGACCAGCAGGAAAAGCAGAAGCACGCCGATGTCGAGCCCCAGGCTCGTGAGCTTGGAGCCGTACATGATGATCTGCGTCATCGCGTGGCCGGCGTAAGTCAGCGGCAGCACGTAGGAGATGTCTTTGACCCAGCTCGCCAACGAATCCAGCGGCACGATGCCGGAGAAAAAGACTTGGGGGATGACGATGATGGGGATAAACTGCATCATCTGGAATTCGGATTCCGCCAGCGTCGACATCAGGATACCGAACGCCAGCGCGACGAGGGCAAGCAGGAAGTTAATGACCATGACCGCACCCAGCGTCCCGGTGATTTCAACGCCCATGAAGCCAACTGTGGTCAGCACGATGATGACGGTTTGAATCATGGCCAGGATGCCATAGCTGATCATGTAGCCCAGCACGATCTCACCGCGGCGCACCGGGGTGGCCAGCAGGCGGTCCAGCGTGCCAGTCGTGCGCTCCATGAGCAGCGCCATGCCGGAAATCAGGAACACGAAGAAGAAGACGAAAAAGCCCATCAGTATCGGCACGATTTTGTCAAAAAAGCCGGTGTTCTTATCGCCATAGTTGTAGCGGCTCTTGATCTTGGTGCGCGGTTGGGCCTTGGCTTTGGGATGCTTCATGGCCGCGGCCGCTTGCGGGGACAGCTTGGCGATGGTGGTCGCCATTTGGCTGACGGTCTTGCTCAGCTTGACGGTCGTTTGCTTCAGTGTCTTCATGCCGTTTTGCGTCAGAGCCGCATTGAAGCCGGCCTTGACGAGGCTGGTCTTGGTGGCATCGGTGTTGGCGTAGGTGATGGTGTAATGGCTGGCGCTGGTTTCGTGAATCACGGCGTCGACCTTTTGATTCTTCAGTGCATGTTGCGCGCTGGCATTGCTGGTCTTTTTGGTCACGCTCACGTGCTTGACGTCGTTTAACGCGGTCCGGACATTATCGTTCAGTCCGACTGTGGCGACTTTGACGCTTGTCGTCGCGCTTTGCGTAAAAATCAGCTTCATCAAAAACATGATCAAAACCGGCGCCACGAACATCAACGCCAGGGTCCGTTTGTCGCGGATCAGCTCGGTGACGACGCGCCGGGCAATGTACAGTGCGCGCATATTAAGCCACCCCTTCCGCTTTTAAGAAGACTTCTTCGATCGTCTTGACCTGGTACTGTGCCTCGAGCTTGGCCGGCGCATCGTAGGCCATGACCTTGCCGTCGAGCAGCAGCGCGACCTCGTCGGTGAGTTCGGCCTCGTCCATCACGTGCGTGGTGATGAGCACGCCGCGGCCGGCGTCGCGCAGTTGATGCAGCTCGTGCCAGATCTTGCGCCGCAGCGCCGGATCAATGCCGACAGTCGGCTCGTCCAGCACCAGCAGCTCGGGGTCACCGAGCAGGGCAATGGCGAGCGACAGCCGGCGCCGCATGCCACCGGAGTAGCCGGAAACGCGCTTTTTGAGGTCGGGCGTGAGGTCCACGACGTCGGCGACATGCGCGATGTTAGCGGCTAGTGCATCCTTTTTGACGCCTTTCATGCGGCCGAAAAAGCGCAGGTTCTCCTCGCCGGTGAGGGCGTCGTACAGCGAATCGTCTTGGGCCATGTACCCGATTTGTCCCAAAAGTGCGCGGTTAGGCATGTGCGTGGCGAGCACGAGGGCCTCGCCGCCGTCCGCGACTTCCATGCCCAGCGCGGTTTTGATCGCCGTGGACTTGCCGGCGCCGCTCGGGCCAATGAGCCCGAGGATCTGGCCTGCGTCCACGTGCAGCGAAACGTCCGCCAGAACGGTTTGCTTACCGAACTTCTTTTGCAGGTGCTTCAAATCAATTAATCTAGTTGTCATTCGTATCGTCTCCTTGGTGAGTGGTGACTCACTCAACGCCGATCACTATACCTGACTAAAAAGTGAGTGTCAACTCACTTTTTCACAAATCCTCTGAAAATAAATAAGCGAAAAAAGTTGACACGGTGTCACCGGCGCGTATACTAATCAACATCGGCATGTGGTGACACGGCGTCACCACCGCAGAAAGCGAGGACTAGCCTTGGTATTACCCACTTTTGAACATTTAGATGAAGAAAAGCAGGCGCGCATCCGCCAGGCGCTGCTGAATGAATTTTCCCATTACCCGCTGGCGGACGCCCAGGTGGCGCGGATCGTAAAGGACGCCGGCATTGCGCGCGGCGCGTTTTACAAGTACTTCACCGATCTGACCGACGCGTACCGGTACCTGTTCGGCATCGCGATGCGCGAGATCCACCAGGGGATGCCCAAGCGGCCGACCGCCGGCAACGTCGACGAGTACATCGCCGCGCTGCGTCAGTTTGTCGAAACCACCAACCAGTGCGAGTACCGCGAGCTGATTCAGCAGCATTTTCGCTACAACGAAGGCTACCTGGGCGAGGCGCCAACGCGGCTGATTCCGGGCGGCGACGCTAAGCAGTGGGCGTTCACGGTACTGTATCACCAAACTGTCAAAGACATTATGTTAGCGCCGGAAACCGCTGAGGCCCGGATCGCGCAGCTGCGCATCGCCTTGACGCGCGGCAGTGAAGGAGAATGAGGTCATGTTTTTAGCACTCAAAGAAATCAAAAAAGAAAAACTGCGCTCGGGGCTGATCATTTTCATGATCGTTCTGATCGGCTATCTGATTTTCATCCTGACCAGCCTGGCGCTGGGCCTCGCGCAGCAAAACACCGACGCCATCAATGGCTGGCAGGCGCAGCGCATCGTGCTGAACGCCGACGCGAACACCGACATGCGTCAGTCGTTCCTGTCCCAAAAGCAGGTCGGCAAGTTGTCGAACAAGGAGGCGCTGCTGGGCGAAACCAGCGTGGTCGCCAAGGCTAAGGGCCAAAAGCAGCAGTCTGCCGTGTTCCTGGGGCTGAAGTCGAGTCAGTTCATCTACAAAAATTTGAAGCTGACAGCCGGCCGCAACGTGCAAAAAGCCAACGAGGTCGTGGTCGACACCGCGTTCAAGAACGCCGGCTACAAGCTGGGCTACAAGCTGCAGCTGAACGACTACAAGGATAAGTTCACCATTGTCGGTTTCACCGATAAGGCCAAGCTGAACATCGCGCCAGTGGTTTACGGCCGCCTGAGCAGCTGGTCCGCGCTGCGCGGCATCGTTGCGGGCCCGGTCGGCTCGGCGGTGATTTCGCAAAGCAAGGCCTACAAAAATACGAATACCGGCGTGAAAACATACACCAAGCAGCAGGTCATCAATAAGTTGCCCGGGTACTCTGCGCAAAACGCGACCTTCATTCTAATGATCGGGTTTTTGATGGTGATCTCGCTGATCATCATCGCGGTGTTTCTGTACATCCTGACGATGCAGAAACTGCCGAATTACGCGGTGCTGCGCGCGCAGGGAATCCCAAGCAAGGTGCTGGTCGGCGCAACGGTGTCGCAGTCGCTGCTGCTGGTGCTGTCTGGCCTAGTGCTGGCGACGGTGTTGACCATCGCGACGGCGGCCGTGATGCCGAGCGCCGTGCCGATGGCCTTTGACATTCCGGCGTTGACCGAAGTGGGCCTGGGCCTGCTGGTCATGGCGCTGCTTGGGAGTCTCATTCCCATTAAGTCGGTGCTCAGCGTTGATCCCGTTTCCGTTATTGGAGGTTAAGTCGCATGAAAAATTCATTTTCAGTCTCACACGTGAGCCAGGTGTTCGGCACCGGCACGGCGCGGGTCGAGGCGCTGCACGACGTCAGTTTTGAGGCCGATGCCGGGTCGCTGAGTCTCATTATGGGGCCATCCGGCTCCGGGAAAAGCACGTTTCTCACGATTGCGGGGGGCCTGCTGACACCGACGAGCGGCAGCGTTGAGGTCAACGGCGTCAAGTATACCGAGCGCTCGAAGAAGCAGCGCGACGCCTTGCGCCTAGACGCCATCGGCTTTGTGCTCCAGGCCTATCACCTGCTGCCGTACTTAACTGTCGCCGACCAGTTCAAGCTGGTCGACAAGGTCAAGCCGAACGGGAATTTGTCGAAGGAACAGCTTGATGAAGTGCTGGCAACACTAGGCATTCAGAACCTGGTGCACAAGTACCCCGGCGAGCTTTCCGGCGGCCAGCAGCAGCGGGTCGCGATCGCGCGGGCGCTGTACCCAGATCCGGCGATTATTTTGGCCGATGAACCGACCGCGGCGCTCGACAGTGCCCGCGTCGAAGTCGTCGGCGCGCTGCTCAAGGACCTGGCTGTCAAGCACAACAAGGCGGTGGTGGTCGTGACCCATGACACGCGGCTGATGCCGTTTGCCGACCACCTGTACAACATGCAGGACGGCTGGCTGCGCGAGGCCGAGGCCGTCGCGAGCTAAAAAAAACGCCAGCACCCTGAGCATATGATTCGCATTTTAACCCTAACATGCGTTATCCTAGAAATGGATGAAGCGCTTTCACCAATGGGAAGGGGACGAGTCACATGGAGTTCAAGGTCAGTCTGATGGTCAGCAAGAACCCGGTGCTGTTCTGGTGGGACGATGGGTTGAAAACCGACACCCCAGCCGCGCTGGAGTACCTGAATGAAGTGGCACCGATCACCACCGTGAGATTTCCGGAGCCGACAGGCAAGCAAGGCTTTGACCTGACCGACTGCGAAGAGACGTTCAATGGGTTGATGTCGATGGGGGCCAACGTGGTCCTGGCGCCGCGGCCTAAGGAATTGCAGTAGCACAAATAACGGCTTGCTCCGTACAGGGGCTGGCCGTTTTTTAATGACTTCAGGAAAAACTCACTGCGCCCCATGGTGCCAATTTGAGCACCCGGCAAGGAGGACAGTGTTCAGTGACGACTAGGTCTGGCAGCACATACCCAGAAGCACAACTGTGAAATTGGTATAGCAGCGAACGAATATTGGTTAATAATGTTAATTATATTGTGATAGGCAATCGCCCGTGCTATGATTCTTTCGTCACCATTAGAGAAGGGGGTAGGGAAATGGCAATCAAATCCAATCAAGCCGAGCAAGCCGCGGCGCACAATCGGTACTACCGCGCGACCGGCTTCACGTCGATCAAGGCGTTTTTTGGCAATTATGTGAATTTCAAGGGGCGGTCCAGCCGGAGTGAATACTGGTGGATCACGCTGTTTCAGACCATTTTATCCATCGTCGTGATGATCGCCTTTCTCGGGGCGGTGATCGGCGCCATTGCGGGCAGTTCCAGCGGGATCGATCCCAAGAAACTGTTTGCCAGCCTTGGGGCGGGCCTGGTGATTTTTCTGGTGCTGGTGGTCGTGTTCTACGTCGCCGTGATTCTGCCGAGCATTGGCCTGACGGTTCGGCGCTACCGTGACGGCGGGATCCCGTGGTGGATTTTTCCCATTCAGCTTATTGTGTACGGCGGCGCGCAGCTGCTGAAAAGCGGCTCGACCGCGCAGAGTTTGGTGGAATGGGCGGCGCTGCTGTCCATGATCATCTTGGCGCTGCTGCCGTCCAAGCCGCTGCCAGTTTCGCATGACGGCTTCACCCAGGATGATGGACTCGACTCGCGCATCGATCCGAGCGTGTTTGCTAACAAGGATGATGATCAGAAGTAGTAGTTGAATGCAAAAAAAAGAGGCCCTGAGAGGCCTCTTTTGCGTTACGCCTTACTCAGGCCCTCGTGGATCTTTTCCAGGTTCCACTTCATCATGTCGTAGTACGTGTCGCCAGTCCTGCCGGTTTTGGCCAGCGAGTCGGTGAACAGCTGGGCGTGGATCGGCAGGCCGGTGTCCTGCGCGATTTTAGTCATCGACTTAGGGGACACCGAGGTCTCGACGAACAAGCTGCGCACGTCGCTTTCGGCGATTTTGGCCAGCACAGCCTTCATCTGCGAAGGCGATCCCTGGGACTCGGAGTTCAGCTCCCAAATGTAGGCTGGGGTCAGGTCGTAGGCGCCGCCGAAGTACTTGAACGCGCCTTCTGAAGTGATTAGAACGCGGCGGTCTTTCGGCAGGTCCTGGAACTGGCGCTGGGCGCTTTCGTGCAAGGCTGCGAGCTTTTTCGTGTAGGCATCGGCGTTTTGCTGATAAAAGGGGGCGTTTTGCGGGTCTTTTTCAGCCAAAATAGTGGTGATGGTTTGCACATACTGGATGCCGTTGGCCAGATCGAGCCACGCGTGCGGATCTTGTTCTTTGGGGTTGGTCGTCAGGTGGCGGGGCCGCACACCGGCACTGGCGGCGAAAACTTCCTGGTCAAAGTGCTTGCCTGACGTCTCGACCAGCTTGGTGAACCAGCCGCTGCCGCCGGTTTCCAGATTCAGGCCGTTGTGAAACAGCACGTCGGCCTCAGCGGATGCGGCGATGTCGGCAGGCCGCGGTTCGTATTCGTGGGGGTCGGTGCCGCGCGCGACAATTGAATAAACCTCGACCTGATCCTTGCCGACTTGCTGCACCATGTCCTCGAGAATCGAATTGGTGGTGACCACGCGCAACTTGCCAGTCGGTGCATCGGCATGCGGCCGGTCGGTCCGGGTGGTCAAAAACATGGCGACGCCGGCAATCATGACGGTGACACTGAACAGCGTGAGCCAAAAGCGGCGCATTTACAGCACCTCCTCGTCGGCCAGCCCGTGGGCCGTTTTTGCCTGGCGGCGCGGGCGGGAGATGCGCGTTTTTAACCGCACGAAGCCCTGCTTGGGCGCCAGGACGAAGGACAGCAGGAACAGCGCGGCGGCGACCAGCACGATTGCCGGGCCGGACGCCCAGTTGAAGGTGTAGCTGAGGTACAGGCCGACGGTGGCGGAGACGGCGCCGATTGCCGCCGAGAGCCCCAGCATCACCTCCAGCCCGTTCGTCCAGAGAAACGCGGTGGCCGCTGGCGTGATCAGCATCGCGACCACCAAGATGATGCCGACGGTTTGCAGCGCGGACACGGTCACCAGCGTCAGCACCAGCATCAGGCTGTAGTGGATGACTTGGACTTTCAGGCCGTAAGTCTGCGCGAACACCGGGTCAAACGAGGTGATCTGCAGCTCTTTGTAAAAGGTCACCACAAACAGCAGCACGATGCCGAGTACCACGGCGGTGGTCATGATGTCGCCGTCCGACACGGCGAGGATGTTCCCGAACAAAATGTGGTTCAAGTTCACCGCGCTGCCGGCCGCGGCAATCAGAATGAAGCCCAGCGCGTAAAACGCGGAGAACACGATGCCAATCGACGTGTCGGTTTTGAGTTTGCTGTGGGTCGAGACAAAACCAATGAGCAGCGCCGCGATAATGCCGAACACCGAGGCGCCAATCAGCAGGTTGATGCCGAGCATGTAGGCGATGGCAACCCCTGGCAGCACCGCGTGGGAAATTGCGTCACCCATCAGCGACATCCCGCGCAGGATGATGAAGGCCCCGATAATGCCGGACATGATGCCGACCATGATCGCAGCCAGCAGTGCGCTTTGCAGGAAGCCGTAACGTCCCAGTGCGGTGATAAATTCGGTAATGGTCGTCATTGCGCCACCTCCTGCTGGTCGAACAGGACCGCCGACAAGTCTGGGGAAAAGGCGCGGGTAATGTTGGCCGCGGTGTAAACCTGCGCAACTGGCCCGTAGTCGATAATGCCGTGGTTCATCACGACCAGGTCGTCAAAGTACTGGAAGACCTTGTTCAAGTCGTGGTGCACGATGATAATGGTTTTGCCGGCGTCGCGCCACTGTTTCAGGATCGCCATGATGGTGGCCTCGCTTTGCAGGTCGATGCCGACAAACGGCTCGTCGAGGATGATGAGATCCGCGTCTTGCACAATTGCGCGGGCGACGAACACCCGCTGCAGCTGGCCGCCCGACAGGTTGCCGATTTGACGCTGTGCAAACGCACCCAGCTGAACCTGGTCCAGCGCGGCGTTGGCCTGGGCTTTTTCTTCGCGTCCGGGATGGTTAAAGAGGCCAAGGCGCGCGTACGTGCCGGTCAAGACGACGTCAAAGGCGCTGATGGGGAATGTCAGGTCCAAGTCCTTGCGCTGCTCGACGTACGCGATGCGGCGCTTGAAGACGCTGAGTGGGCGGCCGTTGAACGTGGCTGTGCCGTGTTGCTTTTTGATCAGGCCGAGAGCGGCCTTGATCAGCGTTGATTTTCCTGCACCATTGGGACCGATGATGCCAGTGATTTTGCCCTCGTCGAAGGTGACGGTCGCATCAGTGAACACTGGTGTGGCATCGTAAGCAACGGTGAGGTCCGTGAGTTGAAACATGGAACCCCTCCTTGGTTTTAGGCGTGGCTAAACTTTTCTCAATCTAAGCATATCAGGTGGGGCGAATTTGCGCAACCAAAACAGACCGCGTCACCGCCTCAGGCAGAGGGGATGACGCGGTCTCAATTTGGTTGGTTCATAGTTTAACGGGCTGGCCGGCGGTTTCACGTGAAACGTGCGCCAACATGGCGTCGACCACCGTCAGCACGTGTGGCTCGTCCAGTATGTAATACACGTGGCGGCCGACTCGGCGGCGTGAAACCAGCCGATACTGATACAGCATCGCCAGCTGGTGCGAAACCTGCGGCTGATCGATGTCTAACCCTTCGACGATGGTCGTGACATCGGCCTCGCGATTTTTGAGGAAATACAGGATGCGGACGCGGGTGTCGTTGCTGAGGACTTTGAAGATCTTCACCGCTTCCGCCAATTGTTGCGCATTCATTTGGCCATCTCCTAGACGAAGGCAAGCAAGTGGGCGATCAAACCGCTGTCCCAAAAGACCCAGAGCCCCACGGCCGCATAACACACGCGCATCAGCGCTTCACCATGGGCCTTCATCACTGCCGCCACCTGCGGCAGGCGGCCGATCAGGTTGATGACCAGGACCACCGCAACGGCCAGCAGCGCAATGAAGATCAGCGTGACCCCGAAGTGGGCCAGCGTCTCGCCGGCCAAGACCGGCAGGAAAATCGACAGGTTGCAGCCGGCGCACACAGACAGGTAGGTCAGAAACACCGAGGCGACGGCCGAGCTTTGCGTTCGCGGCTGATCCGCATCGTGATCTTGCCGCAGCGCCATGTACAGGGGCAGGACGCCGAGGACGCCAAGCGCCCATTCGGGGACCAGCAGTGCAAGTGTTTTGCCGATCGCAAAGCTCAGCGTCATCAGCACGGTGACGCCGAGCACGTAGCCCAGGATCACTGCGCCGCGCGAATAGCGCTTCAGCAGAAACAGCAGCATGAAGAAAAAGTCTAAGTTCACACTGAGAAAAGTCAGCGTGAGGAGCCAGTAGTTCATAAGCGACTTCCTAACTTGTTATATGTTTTATGTTGCATATGTCCAGTAAAAACAAAGCCCGAAAATTTCCCGGGCAATGTTTGCGTTACTCGCGCACCACCAGCACGGAGCACGGCGCGTACTTCGCCATGTAGGCCGCCTGCGAGCCGAAGTGCCGGGCGATGCCTTTTTTGGCGGCGGCCCCAATCACCAGCAGATCCGGCTGGTACTTGGGAATGAGCGTTTTGACGATAGTCTCCCCAGCGTCGCCTTCGCCGATCACGGCGCGGACATCCTTGATGCCGGCTTTTTCAGCGAGTTGGACGTATTCGGACAGGTGTTGTTCGAGGTCCTTGCGCTCGCCGTGCACGTAGTCCTTCGACAGGGCCTCGTACACGTTCATCTCGTCACTTTCCATGATCGTGGTGATCACGAGGCTGGCCCCGTCGACACGGGCGCGGTGGATCGCGTACTGAAACGCGGCCAAGGCGTCGGCCGAGTCATCGACACCCACGAGGATTTTTTGATAGTCATCTGGTGACATCAGCGATTATCCTCCTTTTTCTGTTGATCTTCAGCAGTTTCTTCAGCGCGCTCCTGCTTGACCATTTCGTCGGCAGACTTTCCGGCCGCGATTAACTGGTCGCGGGCCATGCCGGACGCTACGAGGGCCTGATTGCCTTTGTACATGTCATACAGGCACCATGCCAGCAGCAAAATGATTAGGGCAATCGCCACATACGCGGCGATGTGGGCTTCGGTTTCCATGCTGGGGCTGACGAAGCCGGCAAACGCATCCGGCAGGTTCAGCATGTTCAGGAAGGTCAGGCCGATGACGGAGATCCAGCCGCAAATCTTGACCCAGGTGGAGTTCTTAAACCGCTTGCCCATTTCGGCCTTGGAGTCGGTCATGAGCAGCAACGGAAGCATCGAAAACGGCAGTGCGAACGCCAGGAAGACTTGTGAGTTGTTCATCAGGTCATTCAGCGCCTCATGTTCGGCGACTGGCGACAGGTTGCGCGTCATCCACACGCAGACCAGGACTGGAATCACGGAGATCAGGCGAGTGACCAGCCGGCGCGCCCACAGCGGCATGCGCATGTGAATGTAGCCTTCCATGATGACCTGACCGGTCAGTGTGCCGGTGATGGTTGAGTTCTGACCGGACGCCAGCAGGGCGACCGCGAACAGGACTGACAGCGCCCCGGACTTGGCGACGGCAATCAAAATGCCGTTGGATAAGACGGAGGTGTCAGACAGTGCCTGGTACAAACCGAAGAAGGACGGATCCTTCACCGCGCCGCTTTTGAACACCGCCACGCCCATGATCAGCAGGAGCGAGTTCACGATGAACGCGACGGACAGTTGGATGTTGGAATCCCACTGGCTGAAGCGCACCGATTGCGCAACTTGTTCCTCGTCGTCGTGGTCGATTTTACGTGTCTGCGAAATCGCCGAGTGCAGGTACAGGTTGTGCGGCATGACCGTGGCGCCGATGATGCCAAGCGCCCCAGACAGCGGCGTCATGCCGTTGACCGTTGGGTGCGCAGCGATTGTGCCAGCCGATGGCACCAGGCCCTTGATCACACCGATCCAATCTGGCCGACTCAGTGCGACTTGATAGGCGAAGACGAACAGGATCACCATGATCAGCGCGACCACGATAGCCTCGATTTTACGAAAGCCGATGCGCGTCAGCAGCAATAAGAGCAGAACATCAAAAACGGTGATGAACACGTCAATGACTAGCGGAATGCCGAAGAGCAGGTACAGCGCAATGGCCGCGCCGATGACTTCCGCGATATCAGTCGCCATAATGGCGAGCTCGGTCATGATCCACAGGACAATGCCAAGTGCTTTGCTGGTCCGGGCCCGAATCGCCTGGGCTAAGTCCATTTGCGTCACAATGCCAAGTTTAGCCGCCATATTTTGAAGCAACATCGCGATTAAACTTGAAATTAGGATGATGGACATCAGGAGGTACCCGAAGTTTTGCCCCCCGGTGATACTGGTCGACCAGTTACCTGGATCCATGTAACCGACGGCAACCAAAGCCCCGGGACCTGAATAAGCCAGTAGCGTACGCCAGAAGCCTTTGCCTTTTGGCACTTCGACGGTGCCGTTGATCTCCTCCAGTGAGGGCCCATTCGCGTACTCAATGAGTTTGCGCTTTTTGGGTGTTGCATCTGTTTCTTTCAATATCCCCAATCCTTTCTGAAATCACTCTCAGTATACCGCTGAAGTTTTCTCTGTAAAGCATTTTGTTAGGATTACCTAACAAAAGTTCTTGACGCATGCATGCAAATATGCTGAATATGCCCATAATGCCAGGGATTCTAGGCACTTTAGTTAGTTTTGTGTCCCTAACAAAAAGACAGTAAAAGTGATTCATCAATACGCGAGAGAGAATATTCGGTGAATGAAAAGCTTGAAAATACCGAGATGGTTGCCCGTGCATGGGCATATATGGAAGAATTATCGTAAATCAACGAGAACCCGCCAACCAGTTTATTTAGGATACCCAAACAAAACCAGCTTAATGCTTTACAATGGGGAAGGTGAGATTTAGACTTGCTTATGTACATATTAGAATGGTTATAAATTGTGGGGTGGAACCATGAAGCTATCAGAAAAGGTCAACGTGCTGCGCGCCAGTGTCATGGGCGCCAACGACGGCATCGTGTCGGTGGCTGGGATCGTTATCGGCGTGGCCGGCGCGACCGCCAACAATTACGCGATCCTGATTTCCGGCCTGTCCGGCATGCTTGCCGGCACCGTGTCCATGGCGATGGGCGAGTACGTCTCCGTGAACGCCGAGCGCGACGGGCAAAAGCGCGCGATCACTGAAGAAAGCCGGGCACTTGACGACGACTATCAGGGTGAGTTTGATTTCATCCAGCACAAATATATGAAGACAGGCATCTCCGGCGACCTGGCAAAAAAGGCCACCGGCGAGATGCTGAGCCGCGACCCCTTGAACGTGGCCGTGCGCGAACGGTTCGGGTTCGACTCCGGCGAGACGACCAGCGCGGTTGCGGCTGCGGTGTCCTCCATGATTGCCTTCCCGACGGGCTCGATCCTGCCGCTGGTGGCGATCACCTTGTTTCCGGCGGCCATCAAGCTTTGGGCGACGGTCGTTGCGGTCGTGATCGCGTTGACCATCACCGGCTACATCGCCGCGGCGCTGGGCAACGCGAACCGCTGGAAGGCGGCGCTGCGCAACGTGGTGTCAGGGATCTTGACGATGGCCGTGACCTACTGGATCGGCACATTGTTTGCCCACTAAAGGAAGCGGTCAATCATGATGAAGACAATGCATACGCCAAAAACCAAAGAAAAACAGACCATGGCGGAGCGTGCGAACACGCTGCGCGCCGGGGTCCTGGGCGCTAATGACGGCATCTTGACGGTCGTCGGTGTGCTGTTCTCCGTGGCGGCGGCGACCACCAACCAGTTCACGATTTTCATCGCGGGGCTGTCGGACCTGTTGGCCTGCGCCTTTTCCATGGCATCTGGTGAGTACGCGTCGGTATCGTCGCAAAAGGACACCGAAAAGGCGGTCGTGGCTGAGGAGTCGCGGCTGCTTGAAACCGACCCGGCCGGCGAGAAACAGGCGGTCACGGACTACTACGTCGCGCGCGGGGTCACAGCCGAAACGGCGGGGCAAATCGCCGACCAGCTGCTGCACGAAGATGCGCTGGGCACAGTGATCCGCGTGAAGTACGGCCTGAAAAAGAACCACTACATGAACCCGTGGTACGCCGCGTTTGCGTCCCTGGTCTCCGCGGCGTCTGGCGGCATTTTTCCGCTGTTCGCCATGACGGTCGCGCCGGTGGCCTGGCAGTGGCCGGCGACCATTCTCGCCGTTATCCTGTCCGTGTCTCTGACCGGCTACCTGTCCGCGAAGCTCGGCAACGGCCTGGTCAAAAACGCGATGATCCGCAACGTGGTCGTCGGTATCATCACGATGATCATCCACTACGGCATCGGGCAGCTGATGTAAAACTGTGCCGCGGGGCGATCATTTCCCGGGTGATGTGGTATGGTGGGATTGTACCGAGATGTTTGGACTACCTAAAAAACGGCCAGTAGACCCTGAGAAAGGGAGCGAAAGACATGGCGGAAGCAAACGAGCAGCCAATGATTGATGCGGCAACTCAAATGCAGCTGAGGGATCAGACGGAATGCGAAAGAATGATTGACGGTTTTCTTTTGCAAAATCTGGTCACGATGACCAACCAGTCTTATTTAGCCTAATTCACGGCGCAACATGGCGCAGTGAAACACAAACGCACCGCTCGTAAAAATTCGGGCGGTGCGTTTGCGTGTACGCTTAGCAGTGCTTGGCGGCGTAAGCGATCATGTCCGCGTTTTGCTGGTTGAGCAGCGGCGGCAGGCCGTCCAGCGGCCAATACTTCATTTCCGTGGTTTCGTTCGGGTCGGCCTCTTCAAAGCTGCCGCCAATCTGCCTGACCTCGTACAGCATGGCGATGGTTTGGCAAACATCGCCGTTGGAATAAATCGTTTCGCCCTGGTCGAAGCAGTGAAGCTGGCGCACGATGGCGACGTCCAGGCCGCTGTCTTCCTTGTATTCGCGGATCAGCGTTTGCGCGTACGTCTCGCCGTATTCCATGTAGCCACCCGGCAGGCTCCAGGTCCCATTGTCGGTGCGGTGGTTGAGCAGGACCTCGCGTTGCTCATTCAGCAGGATGCCGGCTGCGCAGTTGAGGATCAGCGGCATGTGGCCGACCTTCGCGCGAACTGCTTTGATGTAGCCGTAAGTTTCTGGCATGTGGCGCCTCCTTTTTCCGCTAGCATACGCCCATTATCTCGCGCCGGCATTATCGAAAACTGACCTGCGTGCTGGCAGCCAATATGTTATTTTTACAGCGTGCCCATACGTGGTCGCGGCGAGTGACCCGAAATGGTGACGCTTTCAGTAATTAACCTGACTGTTCCTGACCAGTTTTCAGCTCAGACCCGAGCGCAAAAGGGTCAATGTTTGGAAAAAATTTCACGAATGAGAGCATATCCCTTTCAATTTCGGGCAAAAGTCTGCATAATGTCTAATGACAAGACACCATATTATTTCATATTTGGAGGAGTTTAACATGACTAAACGCATGAGCCGTGTGCTCGCGTTAGCATTTGGCGCACTTTTGACAGTTGGCTTGGTGGGCTGCGGCAACAGCGGCAGTCAGTCCAAGTCGGAGCCGGTGAAGATCACGTATTGGCACCGCATGACCGGGGCCTGGAACAAGGCCCAGCAGAAGACCATTGATGCTTTTAACAAGAGTCAAAGCAAGTACAAGGTCGTTGCGACCAGCCAGGGCAGCTATGACGCCCTGCAGCAAAAGCTGATGGCGGCGGCCAAGAGCAAGACCCTGCCAGTCATGGCGCAGGCGCCGACCACCAACATTGGCGATTACGTCAAGAACGACTTCCTGATCCCGTGGGATTCGCAGATGCTTCACGGCAGCAACAAGCTGTCCGCAGCGCAGCTCAGCGACATTTACCCGAGCTTCCTGAAGGCCGGCGAGTATAAGGGCAAGTATTACGGCCTGCCGTACTCCGAATCCACGCAGGTCCTGTTTTACAACGAGACCCTGATGAAGAAGTACAACCTGGCCATGCCGAAGACCTGGGATGACATTGAAAAAATGGGTCCGGCCCTCAAGAAAGAGGGCCTCGCCACGCTGGCGATGGACCAGTCTTACGACGTGCAGCTTGAAGGCATGGCGATGCAGGCCGGCCACAAGCTGATCACGGCGGACGGCAAGGCCAACCTGAACGCGCCGACCACACTGGCCGCGGTCGACAAGATCCTCAGCCTGCGCAAGGCCGGGTACGTCAAGACGGCGGGCACTGATTACTACTTCACCGTTGCCTTCAGCCAGCAAAAGGCCGTGTTCGGCATCGGCAGCTCCAGCTCCATCGGCTCCGTGCAGGCGCCGAAGGGCATGCAGTGGGGCACCGCGACCGTGCCGAGCTTCGCCAACGATTCTGTCGCCGAGCCACTCAACGGGAACGACAACGTGCTGTTCAAGGGTGCAAGCAAGGCCCAGCAGCAAGGCGCCTGGGCCTTCCAGAAGTTTCTGCTGAAAAAGCAGAACGCGGCATACTGGGCTAAGAAGTCCGGCTACGTGCCGATCACCAAGAGCGCCACACAGTCCGCGACCTACCAGGACTACCTGAAGGCCAATCCGACCTTTAAGGCGGCCGTCGATGCCTCCGACACCGCCTTTGCTTCGACCGTCTTCGCCGGCTACGGTGACTACCGTAACGACCTGATGGATACCGTCGACAGCACCATCTCCAAGGGGACTTCCGGCAAGGATGCGTTTGATGCCTTGCAGAAGAAGACGGAAGCCATTTTGAAAGAGAATCAGAACTAGTTAGTTCATACGAATCGTTACCTAATCACCCGAACGGCCACGCAATTTGCGCGCTCGTTCGGGTGATTTTTGTATGGTTACAGGGAAATCTTTTGAGGGGGCGCAAGTTAAACGTATCAAAGACTAACATGTAATGTTATTATTAGCAATCTCAGTCGATAATTAGTATAAGTCAATCAGCTGATAAGTCTTCTATAAACCAACTGTGTGATTCATTGTATACGCTGCACTTTTTAATGCAAAGAGTTTTCTGTTAATATTAGTAATTGTTGTTTACCATAGAAATAAATAAAGGAGTCGACAGCAGATGCGGACATATCTAATTCTAAAAGCATTAGCTCAAGCAGATACGTACCTGTCCCTCAATTATTTTATGGATGATCTTAAGGTATCAAAGCGTACGGTCCAAAATGAGCTGGCCTTCATCAAAAGAGCGGGTCATGACCAGGGTTATCAATTACGCAACGCCTATGGCAAGGGGTATGCACTGGAGGTGATGGACAAAGACCTCTTGAACGCATTTTTGAAGGCATTGTCCTCTGACGATGCGGTACTCAATGAAGAAGAGTTGGTCGTCGACATTCTCGGGCACGTACTGACTAGTGACCAGCCGTATACTGCGGTGGGTGATTTAGCCGAGGAGATGGGAATAAGCGGCACGCTTCTTTACACCAAACTGAACACCGTTGATAACTTTGTTGAATCGTTCGGACTTCGCCTAGAGCGCAAAAGCCATTATGGGATCCGTCTCGTCGGCACCAGCCGGGCCATCCGTCAGCTTATGTTGGAGCTTTACCTCAAAGGTGACAACTACATCGTGACAATAGTGGATGAGAGGGTCGGGACGTTTGACGAATACGAGCGGATTGCTGAGGATTGCATCCGCGAGAACCAACTGCGTATTGGCTACTACGAATTCCAAGTACTGATGGATTGGCTCAGGGTGTTAGTTGTATACGCGACATTGCATCCTAGCATGCAACGGAAAAGCGTGGCGGTTGAGCAACATGACGCAATTAATAGTTGCATGAATCAGGTCCTTAAGGAGGTGATTGGGCATTTCCAAATCGACATTGACGAAGACGTTGTGGATGAGTTTCAGTCGTTGGTCGAGCAGTCACTACAGCGGCAAGAGGAGCCGCGCACCGGAGTCAATCAGACTTTCATCAAAGATAGCTTAAGGACTTTCTTCACCGCCGCCGACGCAAAGAATCATACTCGGTACGCACAGGATGATGCGTTCATTGAAGGGTTGACCACGCATCTGACCTTCCTGCTGGAACGTCTTGATAAGAAAATCACCTACAAAAACCCGCTGCTTCTTGAACTGTGCATTCGCTACCCAATGGTTTTTGACCTGGTGCTTAAGTTTTCACAGTTTCTGGAAAGTCAATTCCAGGTGCAGGTCTCAAACGATGAGCTGGGCTTCATTGCAATCCACTTTCTGAATCACCTGGCAACTGAGCAAAATCGTCAAGCCCGCCAGTATCGTCGAGTGGCGGTGATTTGCACGACTGGTGGTGGGGTCTCTAATCTGATCAGAACACAAATCGTCGGCATTTTTCCACAGTCTACGGTTAAGTCATTCTCTTTCTGGGAAGAGGCAGACCTAGAAGCGTTCAAGCCTGACCTGATATTTTCCGTTGTACCGTTAAAGCGCGAACCGAAAGTGCCAACGCTATACATCAAAGAACTGCTGACAAATCGTGATATTGATAACATCAAACGCGCCCTATTCATCGATCGAGTGCCGAGCGGTGAGCCGACGCGAATCGATGTGGCCAATGATTATCTCGATTTGATCAAACCCCAGCTGTTTCACGTGCAGTCAATCGATAGCTACCAGAAGTTAATTCAGGCTATGGCACGTGAAATGAGCGCAACTGGTTTTGGCGATTCAGACTTCGAGCAGAATGTGCTCAAGCGAGAAGCGTACATGAGCACTGTTTATAACAATGGTATCGCCATGCCGCACCCGATTGAGATGAAAGGCAAGGCGAGTGCGATTGCTGTGAGCATCGTTAAGCCAGAGGTGAGGGAGCAGGGCAAGATTGTTCGCTTAGTCTTTATGGTCTGTCTAGCTAAACAAGATTTTCAGTATTACAGCAGCATCTCGAATAGCATCTTTCAACTGATGCAAAGCGAACCAAGAATTAGTCAAGTCTACAACGACCCAACGCTTTCCACGTTGGTCGCCACTCTGAAGGGACTGGAAGATTAATCATGGATTTTAAATTGTTGGAAAAGCTCTCGAATGCCGACGGGGTTGCCTCTAACGAGCAAGCCGTGCGGGCAATTATCAAGGAAGAACTGGCCGATTATCGAGATACATTTACATTCGATGGAATCGGCAGTTTGATGGTGACCAAGCCGAGCAAGGAAAAAGATGCGCCGACATTGATGTTTGCCGCCCATATGGATGAGGTTGGCTTCATGATCCGCTACATCTCCGATATCGGCATGGCGTACCTGCAGGCGCTGGGCGGCGTGGAAGATCGCGCCAAGCACAGTGAGATCGTGCGGGCAACCACAGCCAGCGGTAAGAAAATCGAAGGCGTTCTCAACTCGACTCAAGACGCTGCTGGTAACATTACCCAAACTTATGTAGATTTCGGTTTTAACTCCAAGGAAGAATTTCTCGCCTCTGGCCTCGACGTTGGAGATATGGTGGTCTTCGCGTCGGACTATCGCGAGCTGACTCCTGAAGGCGTGGTAGCTGGCAAGGCGATGGATGATCGCTCTGGCTGCTTCTCACTGATTCGGGCCATGCAGGCTCTCAAGGACGAGGACTTGCCCGTCAATGTGGTTGCAGCTTTCACGGGCAGCGAAGAGGTTGGCACCCGCGGCGGGCGCCTCACCTCGCACATCGTTGATCCGGACCTGTTCTTTGCCATCGATGTCGCCAAGAACCCAGAGTTGGACCGTGGTTTCATGAACACTCGTAAGATCGGTCAGGGGCCAATGTTTGAATTTTACGACAAGACGATGGTGCCAAACCCTAAGCTGATTCGGCTTCTTCGGCAAGTGGCTGATAACGCGGGGCTTCCTTATCAGAAGGACATGTTCAAAGGCGGCGGGACTGATGCCGGCACTGCTCACTTGGAAAATAATGGGACCGCTTCCGCCGTTCTGGGTCTGCCGCTGCGGTACTGCCACAATCCATATTCCCTGGCGTCCAAGAGGGACTTAGAGACCATGAGCAAGCTGGTTCAGGAGTTGGCGCATAAGGTCGATCGAGCAGCGGTAACTGAAATCTACAATTTTTGATAAGGGGTAATGAAGATGGATGAATCAGAAAAAGACATTATGGGCCTGATCTCGTCGTCAGGCGAAAGCCGATCTAAAGCATTTGAGGCACTGCAGCAGGTGCGCAGCCACAATTACGATGAGGCCCACAAGCTGTTAAAAGAAGCCGATGACTTGGATGTTGAAGCACACAACATTCAGACGAAGATGATTCAAAAAGAACTCAGTGAAGGGAGTGATGCAAACAAGATCACGCTGCTGATGGTGCACGCTCAGGATCATTACATGACAGCTCAACTGTCGCGGGATTTGATTGAAGAACTAATCAAGATTTTCCAAGAAAGAGATAGAGAGGAGCAATCGAAATGAAGATCGTTTTAGCCTGCGTTGCCGGTTTGTCAACGACCATGATGATGGACAGCATGAAGAAAGTCATCAAGGATAGCAAAGCGCTTGACGAAAGTACCTTTGAACTTAAGGCGATCCCTGCAGAACAACTGCCCGCAGAAATCGAAGGGACAGACGTTGTCTTGCTCGCCCCACAAATTTCCTACAAGAAGGATTTTGTTGAGTCTGTCACCAAGCCACGTAATATCCCGTATGTCGTTATTCCTAAAGAGACATATGGCGCAATGGACGGAGCCACAGTAGTAAAGGAGGCTTTGATCGCACAGCGCAAACAAGAACTTAAGAACCAGAAGGAACAAGAAGGGGGGAGTAATTGATGTTCGATAAATTCGAAGCCTTCATGAACAAGTACTTTACCCCCGTTGCCAATTGGATGGATCGCAATATCTATCTGAGTGCAATCAAGAAGGCCATGGTCGCGATGACGCCGCTGCTGATTATTGGTAGTTTCGCGTTGATTCCTGATGCGATTCCTAACATGATCGGTAAGAATAACTTCCTTTCGGAGTGGATCATCAAGTATGGTTCGGTGATCACGATTCCTTCGACGGTTGGGATGGGCATGATGGCCTTGTACGTGTCGGCGATTATTGCTTATCACTTGGCGGTTTCAAAAAAGCTCGATGTGCCTGGCTGTATTTCAATGGCCGTCATGAGCTTCCTGATTTTGGCCGTTGACTTCACCAAAGAGGGTGCCGTTGATGTGACCTACTTTGGCACAAAAGGCCTGTTCGTTTCCATGTTTGGCAGTATCCTCGCCATTGAAATCTTTGGCTGGTGCAAAAAGCGTAACTTTACCATCAAGATGCCAGACACCGTTCCAGATTTTGTTTCTAAGTCATTTGAAATGATTCCGATTTCTGTCATTACGGTTGGTGCCTTCGTTATCATTCGGGTCATCTGCGTCAACTGGCTGCACACACTGCCACCGATGATCTTCACCAACATCCTGGCACCGCTGGTTGGTTCAATGGACAACCCATTCGCCTACACCTTCCTGAAGTTCCTGCAGGCGCTGCTGTTCTTCTTCGGGATTCACCCAGCTGTTCTCTCGCCAATCACTGCGCCAATTTCCACGCAGTTCCTGGCCGAGAATATTGCTAACGCGAAGAACGGCCTGGCCCTGACTCACTTCTTCACCCCAGGCGAAGACTCTGCATTTGGTAACTTCACCGGGACTGGGATCACCTTCGGGTTGGTATTCTGGTTCATGTTCTCTAAGGCTGTGGCACAGAAGAAGATTGGTCGGATTGCCTTGATTCCAGCACTGTTTGGGATCAACGAGCCAATTCTCTTCGGGGCACCGGTTGTCCTGAACCCAATGTTCTTCATTCCGTTCGCGATCATCGGCCCAATCACTGCTTCCTTTGGGGCTTGGGCAATGCACTTTGGCTGGCTGAAAATGTCGGTCTTCACGCCGCCGTATGTGGGGGTCTTCCTAGAAGGCTATCTAGCCACATTCGACTGGCGGGGCTTGATCGTCAATGGTGCACAGATGCTGTTCTCGATCCTAATTTGGTACCCATTCTGCAAAATGGCAGAGCGAGAAGAGTTGGAGAACGAGAAGCATCGGGCAGAGAAGAAGGATGTTATCTCTGATGAAGATGAATCCTTGCTTGATGACCTGCACCTTGATTTCTAACACGGATTGACATAGATCAGGCAAGGGCAACCTGCCTGATTTATTTGTTAAAGGAGAGATCACGATGGCGAAGAGAAAAAGAAAAGACCGGCCAAACGCAGGGCCGAATCAGGTCCCAGAACCGGTGTTAGCTCCTGACCACGGGAATGCGCGTGTCTTGTCCGGGGTCTTAGATTGGGTGCTTGGTGGGATTGTCAGTGGCTTGCCAGCGGTGCTTATCTACGCAGTTTTGAGCGGTAAAAGTAAACCGATGACCAGTATGTATATGTTTCACGCTGCTGGCATCAGCGATGGCGCGACACTTGCGACAACAGCGCTTTGCCTACTCTTCGGCTTTTTCTACTACGTTATCGTGCCTTGGCGTATCTATCCCTGGCAGACTGTGGGCAAGCACCTAAATCATGTTCAGATCGTTCGGCGTGATGGTAAGCCGTTGACTTTGGGGTTATTGATCCTGCGGCAATTTGTTTTCCTTGTCTGCATCGAGGGCTTGGCCACGGCGACGTCGACCTACGTCAAGGTGTTTATCACCCTGGCAACCAAGTTTTACGTCGATGGTTATTTCACGGCAGTCTGGACGGTGATTACGATTATCTCCATGGTGTTAGTTTTTTGGAATAAGAAACATCTGGCCTTACACGACTGGGCCCTGGGCACGATGGTTGTTGCGAAACCAGCGAAATAATAACAGGAGGCGTTATTGTGCAAACAGCACGTTTGACAGCATTACGTAACAAGATGAAAGAGCATAATCTTGATGGTTTTCTGATTAACAGTAAGCCGAATCGTTATTACTTGTCCGGTTTTACGGGGACTTATGGCCAGGTATTCATCGCTCCCGATGCGCAGTATGTAATCGCAGATGGCCGGTACTTTGAACAGCTTAAGACGCAATCACCTGACTTCGAAGTCGTCGACAATCAGATGCGCATGGAAAGTACGATTCGTCAGCTACTGGCGGACCATGGCTACCACCGGGTAGGGATTGAAACGGATGAAATGAACGTGACTGAGTATCTGGCTTTGACCTCGGGTGAAAACGGTGCTGAGCTGGTGCCGACTCAAGATTGGATCGAAAGTCAGCGCATGATCAAGAGTGCCGACGAAAAGGCGAAGATTCAAGCCGCCGGGGCAATTGCAGATGCTGCATTCAAGCACATTTTGACCTATATCAAGCCGGGCATGACCGAAAAGCAAGTGGCTAATGAAATTGATAGCTGGGGGTTGGATCATGGTGCCGATGCCCGGGCTTTCGAGACCATCGTGGCTTCTGGCAAGCGCTCTGCGCTCCCACATGGGCATGCCTCAAACAAGGTGATTGAGAATAATGAGATGATCATTCTCGATTTCGGGTTTGAAAAGGACCGTTACTTCTCAGACATTACCCGGACCATTGTGTTGGGTCATGTCGACGATGAACTCAAGCACATTTATGATGTCACACAAGAAGCACAACTTACCGCGATTCGCGCGAGTCACGTGGGTGTGCCGCTCAAGGACCTGGATAAGGCAGCGCGCGACTATATCACTAAAGAAGGGCTCGGCGATAAGTTCCTTTACGGTACCGGCCATGGGTTGGGCCTGACAGTTCACGAGTATCCGCTGCTTAACCGTGACAGTACTGAGAAACTGCAGAAGCACATGACGTACACGGTTGAACCTGGGATTTATCTTGAAGATCACGGCGGCTGCCGGATCGAAGATGATGTCTGGATCAATGATGACGGTGAGCCAGAACTGATGACACACTCACCGGAGCACATGATCGAGCTTTAACGGAGGCGGAGAATAATGGGAAAAGTCGACTTCGACACAGTGGTCGATCGTTACGGGACTTATTCGACTCAGTGGGATTACGTGAAGGATCGGTTCGGTGAAGCGAATCTGCTGCCTTTCACGATTTCCGATATGGACTTCAAGGCCCCACAAGGCGTCAGCGATGTACTGACCAAGGCGGCAAGCCGCGGCCTGTTCGGCTACACGCGCTGGAACAATCCGGAGTTCAAGGGTGCCATCACGAATTGGTTCAAGCGGCGCTATGACACAGTGATTGACCCAGCTAGTATCGTGTACAGTCCGAGTGTCATTTTCAGTCTCGCCAAGTTGCTGGAACAATTCAGTCAACCAGGGCAAAAGGTCCTGACCTTCAGTCCTTGCTATGACGCGTTTATCAACACGGTGACGGCCAATAACCGGGTCCTTGTGCAATACAATATCGATGCGGGAGTGGACTGGCAGACGGTTGAGCAGTTGTTTGCTCGAGAGCACCCAGCGATCTTCTTGCTATGCAACCCGCACAACCCACTGGGGGTGGCCTGGTCTGATGAGGATATGCAGCGCATTGTCGCGCTGTGCGACGCCTACCACGTGGCGATCATCAGCGATGAGATCCACATGGACGTGGTGCGCAAGGGGACCCAGGTCAACACGTTAGCGAAGTACTTCCACGAGTTGAGTGTCCCGAAAGCCGTTCTGACTTCCGCCAGCAAGGCGTTCAACATTCCCGCATTGGGCTGCTCATACGCGTTGCTGCCCGACGCACTTGACCGTGAGCAGTTCCTGTTCAGCTTGAAGCAGAAAAATGCGCTGTCGTCGGTCCCGTACTTGGGGATGCTCGCAACCATCGAATGCTACAACAATCAGGAGGACTGGCTGGACCAGCTCAGTGCGTACATCGATCAGAATTTCGCTTATACCAAGCAATTTTTGGCTGATGAACTCAACCTGGATTACCAGATTCCGGCGGCCACGTACCTTGGCTGGATCAATATCGCGCCGCTTGGACTGGACATGACAACGCTGCAGCACGAGATGGTCACGCAGCAAAAAGTTGCGATCATGGACGGTAGTGTCTACGGCAATGGTGGGCACAACTACCTGCGGTTCAATCTGGGCGCGCCAAAGAGCAAGATCGAGGACGGGCTGAATCGGCTCGCCAAGGCGGTTCACGCGTTGAAGGAGGAATAAGACATGGCAGTGAAGACGATTTACACAGATCAGGCGCCGGAACCAATCGGCCCTTACTCACAAGCTAAGCTGGTCGACGGCACGTTGTACGTGTCCGGCCAAATCGGGTTGGACCCGGCTACCGGCAAAATGGCAGGGGATGATGTCGCGGCGCAGGCAAAGCAAGTCATGATCAACCTGGCGGCCATTTTAAAGGCAGCCGGCAAGTCATTTGATGATGTGGTCAAAACAACCTGCCTACTGACAGACATGAGCACCTTTACAACGTTCAATGATATCTATGCGCAGTATGCCAGCAGTAAACCCGCCCGCTCTACTTTTGCGGTGACGGCTCTGCCGGCGAATGCGCTGGTGGAAGTTGAGCTGGTTGCAGACTAGTTTTTCAAAGAGGAGTACCTGTGTTTTCGGGTACTTCTTTTTGCTGGCAGGGGCTGGCGCTTTTGAAGCGAGTCTCTGATCGGCGTAGAATTGAGAATGAAAGAAGATGGCAGTTTTGAAAATTACAGTATTAGGCGTCGGTGGCATGGGCAGCCGCTTCGCCATTATGTTGCACAATGCCGGCAATGATGTAACGCTAGTAGACGGCTGGCAGGCAAATGTCGATGCGATTCGCAAGGACGGGATCCAGGCCGAGTTCAACGGCAAGCCGGTAACGGCTAAAATGCCAGTTTATTCGCCGTCTGAGATCGATCAAAGCGGCATTACTGCGGATTTGATCGTTGTATTTCTGAAATCCAATCAGCTGGAAAGCATGTTTGAGCAGGTCAAGGCACTGATTCATCCTGATACTTACGTGCTGTGCCTGTTGAATGGCATTGGTCACGAAGACGTCCTGGAAAAGTTTGTCGCCAAAGATCACCTGATTCTCGGTATCACCATGTGGACCGCCGGCATGACTGGTCCAGGCCACGTGGTACTGGTCGGCGATGGCGAAGTTGAACTTCAGAACTTCGAGCCTGCCGGCAAGGACTTTGCGCTGCAGGTTGTCGACGTGTTCAAAGGCGCCGGGTTGAACCCGAAGTACAGCGACAATGTGAAGTACTCCATCTGGCGCAAGGCCTGCGTTAACGGCACGCTGAACGTCTTGTGTGCGCTGCTGGATTGCAATATCGGTGAGTTCGGCAAGACCCGCGAAGCACCTGACCTGCTGCACACCATCATTGGTGAGTTCGCCGCAGTCGCCAAGCAAGAAGGCGTCGACTTGGATCAGGCCGAGGTATATAACCACGTCGCGGCGACCTTCACCGCCGACATCGCGGATCACTATCCATCCATGCATCAGGACCTCGTGCAGCACCACCGCGTCACCGAAGTAGACTTCATCGACGGCGCCGTTGCGCGCAAGGGTAAGAAGTACGGAATCGCCACCCCGTATTGCACGCTGCTGACTCAGCTGGTACACGCTAAGGAGCAGCTGATCGGAGCGAAGTAAATCAAGTCTAAAGTTAATCAAAGAAGCGGACACCAAGGCGACTTGGCATCCGTTTTTTTGACTGGCGAATAATCACTGCAACGAGCTCTTTGCAGCGCTCCCGATTTAGAAAGGCTAGTTGCCGCTAAATATAACTCTGCCAGTCCCATAACCGGAGCCAAAACCACCCTTTCCGTCACTTTCTATGTCGGCGTCTGATCGATAGTAATGGGTCCCATTTTCATCGGTATAGGTACCCGTAGTGATGCTATGAGTACCAGTCGGCGATGAGTGGGGATGGGTATTCTCTGCGGCCTGCGTCTGCGAACCAGAGGTCTGATCGGTTGTTGTTGGTTGTCTGGGTGAGCCATGATTCGCGTTGCCCACGTTACCTGTGGATCCGGTGGTCCGAGTAGTTGACGCGCTTGCCGTCTGAGCTTTCGCAGTGGCGGCAGCTTGGACTGGCGAGGAGACCTGGGCCGCAGCCTCAGCCTTGGCTTTATCCGCAGCGGCTTTTTTGGCGGCGGCTTCGACAGCTTTTTGACTCGACGCTGACGCCGCCTCCGCAGCTTTAAGGCTGGAGGCGGCGGCTTTCTTTCTACTTACCGCTGCCGCTTTCTTTGCCAGTTTTTTCTTCTTCGCGATTTTGGCTTTATTGGCGATTCTCGCAACGTCGGCAGAGTGGACGCTTCTGATACCGTACAGGCTAGCGGCACCGGAGAATAAAAGTAACACGAGTCCAGCGGTCGCGATGCCGAACAGCTTCTTCGCCTTTTTCTGGTGGCGCAGGCGGATGCCCATGATGATGCCATAGAAAATTGCAATCACACACAGGAGGCTGATCAAGCCAACTAGAATGCTCATCGGTTCAAGTCCTTTCATACTGTGAGAATTACCTGACAACAGATTCGCGCGGGGCCTATCAACATGTTTTGAGTCGGGTAGTGTCGCAAATGGTGACGTTTTGCCAAGGCCAATATACCGTAATCCAGACGGTCGTGGTAGAAATATATTTGGCATGTTAACTAGAATTGGCAAGTTCCATGTAAAAGATTATAATGTTTAAGACTATGATGTGGACTGCCTGTGGTATAGTGAAAGCAATAAATAAGACGAGGAATTTTAATTATGAAAAAAACCGGTATTTTGTACCGTGACATTGCGGATGATATAAAACGCAAAATCTTTGATGATACCTATCCGCTGCACGCCATGATCCCTACGGAAAACGAGCTGGGTGAGCAGTACGGGGTCAGCAAGATCACAGTGCGAAATGCGGTCGATATCCTGGTCAAGGAAGGGTATCTGAATAAGCAAAGCGGCAGGGGCACGTTTGTGATTAGCAATCGGCCCTTCAACCGACTTTCCAAGGCCGAGTCGTTTTCAACGATCCTAGATAGCGAAGGGAAGAAGCTGACTAAGAAGGTGCTGAGTGTCACCTCAAGCAGCTTCACCAAAGTGCCGACAACGTTTGCTGATGCCAACGAGGAGATCACCCGGGTCGACCGCGTTTATCTGTTGAACGATCAACCGTTTATCTACTTCACTCATTTTCTCCGGGTGCCCATGGCCAAAATTTCGGCGCAATTTCTCGAACAGCACTCGATGTACCAGGTGCTAAAGCTGGCGGGCGTGACGGTCTCGCGGTTTGAGGACTCCTTTACGCTGACCAAGCCCGCGGCGACCGTCTGCGACATCCTGAAGCTTGAAGAGCCCACTGCCATGAAGCGGGTGCGGCTCGGATACAACGAGGTCGGTGAGCTGGTTGAGGATTCGCTGGCGATTTATAACACGGCGGTCCACCCTTACACGATCGAGTACGAGGTCTAAAAACATTATAATTTATGCCGGCTGACCGGGCGCAAGCCTTTGGTCAGTTTTTGTTTATCCGGTAAATTTAGCTGTGGTCCATTGGCGAGGAACGCTGGATTAACGGTGACTGAGACGATGCAATGAGATTGATGAGAGTGCCCTTTTTTAACCGGAAAAGCGTTTACAGCCAAAGATTATAATGTTATGGTGTTTCCAGAAAGGGATGAAAAACATGGATAGCTTCGTAAACTTCTTGGATGCCAAAGTGCTGCCGGTAGCCAATAAATTCGGTCAGCAACGGCACATGACCGCGATCCGCAAAGGAATCATCGCGACCTTGCCGCTGACGATTGTCGGTTCTTTCTTCACGATTCTGGAAAACATGCCGATTACGGCGGTCGCGAACTTTCTCGCTCCGTATTCTGCGATGCTCGATATTCCATTTCGGTTCACCGTCGGGATCTTGTCATTGTATGCCACATTCGGCATCGCGTCGGCCTTAGCTTCTAGTTATAAAATGGACCAGCTCACGAGTGGGATTCTCGCGACCATGGCGTTTCTGGTGGCGACGGTGCAGCCCACCAAGGTCAATGAGAACGTTAAAGGTGTGATTGACGCTGGGCGGTATCTCAACATCGCCAACCTCAGCGCATCATCACTGTTCGCGGCGATCGTCACTGCGCTGGTTTCGGTCGAGATCTTCCGCTGGTTAAAAGAGCGCAACATCACAATCAAAATGCCGGATGGGGTGCCGCCGGAAGTCTCTAATTCCTTCGTCGCGCTGATCCCCGCCGCGATCATCCTGATTTTCTTCTGGGTGGTGCGTGATTTGCTGGGGTTTAACATCTCCACCTTCTTGTCCATGATCCTCATGCCGCTCAAAGGCTTCCTGGCTGGAAACAGTCTGCTCGGCGGGTTGACCACGATTTTCCTGATTTGCGGCTTTTGGGTCCTCGGGATCCACGGGGCGGCCATCATGGATCCGGTCATCCGGCCGTTCTGGGAAATGAGTATCGCGGAGAATATGTCCCAGTTCCACGCCGGCGCCGCGGCAACGCATCTGCCAACGATTTTCACCGAGCAGTTCCTGCAGTGGTTCGTGTGGATCGGTGGTTCAGGCGGTACATTGGCGCTGGTGGTGCTGTTCATGTTCTCCAAGAGCAAGTACCTGAAGGACCTCGGAAAGCTGTCGTTCCTGCCGGGGCTGTTCAACATTAACGAGCCAATTATTTTCGGTGCGCCAATCGTGCTGAACCCGCTTTTGGGGATTCCGTTCATCGTTGCGCCGCTGATCACGGGCACATTGGCGTATGTCGCGACGGTGACGCATATCGTGCCAATGATGATGGCGCGTCTGCCGTTCACCATTCCGGCGCCGATCGCCGCGATGATGAGTACGAACTGGAGCTGGACCGCACTGGTTCTATCAGTGATCAACTTCTTCATTTACCTGATTGTTTACTACCCGTTCTTCAAGGTTTTTGAAAAGCAGCAACTGGAAAAAGAAGCCGCAGACGCGAAAACCAAGGTCACTGATTAGTCGCCGCGCTGCGCGTGAGTCAAAGGAGGCATGTTCATGAGTTACATGGTGTTGTTCGGACTGTACTTTATCGTTTGCCAAATCATCGTCACGAAAAAATGGTTTCCGGCCTTCCTTCGGCGGCAAAACGCGAGCGGGACGACGTTGCAGCAGATGGGCCTGATTGCCTTGAGCATCGTTGTCAGCACGCTGGCCCACCTGGGATGGGAGCTGCCGGTCATGGTCACGGTGTTCGGCGCTTCGGTCATCGCCGGCAAGTATCGCGACGTGTTTGAAAAAATGGAAAAGGGGCAGAAGGTTTGAATCCACGCAGAATCGGTATTTCACTTTACCCAGATCACAGCGACTTTGCCGCTAATCAGGACTATCTGCAGCGCGCCGCGAAGGCCGGGTTCTCGCGGATCTTCATGAGTATGTTGGAGGTCAGCGAGGGCAAGGACCAGGTGACGCACAAGTATCAGGCGCTGATCGGTGAGGCCAAGCAGCTGGGGTTTGAAGTCATTCTTGATGTGGCGCCGAATATTTTCGAAGCGTTGGGCATTTCCTACGATGACCTGAGCTACTTCGCCTTGCTGGGCGCGGATGGCATTCGGCTGGACCAGGGCTTTGACGGCAAAAAGGAAGCCATGCTGACCTACAATCCGCAGCACCTGGCCATCGAGCTCAACATGAGCAACGATGTCGCCTACCTTGATAACATCTTGAGCTACCAGGCGAACGTGCCGTTTTTGTACGGCTGCCACAATTTTTACCCACAGGAGGGCACTGGGCTGCCGTATGACTTTTTCGCCAGCGCGACCAGCCGCTTCAAGCGTCAAGGCGTGCGCACGGCGGCGTTCATCACTTCTCAAAGCGGCACACTGGGCCCCTGGAGTGTCAACGACGGCCTGCCGACGCTGGAAGCACACCGCCACCTGCCACTGGTGGTGCAGGCTAAGCACCTGTTTGCCACCGGCCTGATCGATGATGTGATCATCGGTAATGCGTATGCCAGCCAGGAAGAGCTGACCGCACTGGGCCAGCTGGACCGGTACCAGACACATTTTCAGCTCACGATGCTGCCAAGTGCCAGCGCCGTGGAGCGTGAAATCGTGCTGGCCAATCAGCATTTTCGCCGCGGTGATATCACGGACCGCATGATCCGCTCCACCGAGGTGCGCAAGCAGTACGCGGACCGGGCCAACCCGGCCCACGACAACACCGGTGAGTTCCAACGCGGGGATGTGGTGGTCGGCAACGACGACTTTGGCAAGTACAAAAATGAGCTGCAGGTCGTCCTGACGCCGCACCGCGATCCGCGCAAGAACAAGGTGGGCGCGATTGCCCCGGCGGAGCTGATGCTGCTGGATTTCATCAAGCCATGGACCAAATTTCAATTTGAAGAGGGGCATGAGGCATGACAGAGCTTTACATCAAAAATGGGCGCACGGCGGCCGGCGAGCCGATTGAGCTGGCAATCAACGGCGGCAAGATCACTGGGGTTGGCGCCCACCTGGACGGCATTCAAGCGGCACGCACGCTTGATGTGCACGGCGACTATGTGTCCGCCGGCTGGATCGACGATCACACGCACTGCTATCCCAAGCTGACGCTGTACTACGACGATCCAGACGAGGATGGGTACAAAACCGGCGTTACCACGGTGATCGACGCGGGCTCGACCGGCGCCGACAACATCGGCGACTTTCGGGCGATCGCGCAGACTAAGAAAACCAACGTGTACGCGATGATCAATGTCTCCAAGACCGGCATCTTGGCGCAGGACGAGCTCGGCGACATGAGTACGATCCAGGACCAGCTGGTGTTTGACGCCGTGGCCAAGTACTCGGATTTTATCGTGGGCATGAAGGTGCGCGAGAGCCACTCGGTGGTCATCGACAACGACGTCAAGCCGCTGATCGCCGGCAAGCGGATCCAGAAGGAACTGGGCGGCCTGCCGCTGATGACGCACGTCGGCGCGAATCCGCCGGAATTGAGCGATGTCTTGGCGCTCATGGAACCTGGCGACATTCTGACACACGCGTATAACGGCAAGCCAAATGGCATGCTGGATGCGCAGGGCAACATCGAGAATTTTGTCTGGCAGGCATACAACCGTGGCGTGATTTTTGACGTCGGCCACGGCACGGACAGCTTCAACTTCCACACCATGGAAGTCGCCAAGGCAGCCGGCATGCACCCGTTCTCCTTGAGCACTGACATTTACCACACGAACCGCACCAACGGGCCGGTGGTCGACATGGCGACGACAATGGAGAAAATGCTGCTGCTCGGGTATTCACTGAACGAGGTCGTGCCGATGGTCACCAGCGCCCCGGCCGCTAACTTCAACCTGCGCAGCAAGGGCCACTTGGCGCCCGGCTACGACGCCGACGTGACGGTTTTTGAAGTGAAAAAGGGCACAACGACGCTGACGGATTCCAACCACAACGACCGCATCGGCGACACGCTGATCGTGCCGACGCATGCAATCGTTGGCGGCAGCGTCTACGAATTGGAGGCCAACCATGACTGATGATGTATACCAGCGGTACTCACTCAAGCACGTGATCAACGCCAGCGGCAAGATGACGATCCTGGGCGTGTCAAAAGTTTCGAATACGGTGCTGGCGGCGCAGAAGGTCGGCGGCCAGAACTTTTTTGAAATGGCGGCTCTCACCGAAAAAACTGGCCAGCACATCGCCAAACTCCTGGGAGCGGAAGGCGCGCTGGTGATCAACTCGGCGTCTGCCGGGCTGGCGCTGGCGACCGCGGCCGTGATCGGGCAGGGCAGCGAATATCATGTTTACCACCCGAACGCCCCGCGGTTCAATAAGCGGGAAATCGTGATGCCCAAGGGCCACAACGTCGATTATGGCGCGCCTGAAGAGGTCATGATCGAGCTTGGCGGCGGGCAAGTTGTTGAGGCCGGGTACGCCAATATGTGCACGCCGGATCATGTTGACATGATGATCACTGACCAAACCGTCGCCGTGTTGTATGTGAAGAGCCACCACACCGTGCAGAAAAGCATGCTGTCGATTGAAGACGCGCTGACCGTAGCGCATAAGCACGGGCTGCCGCTGATCCTTGATGCCGCGGCGGAAGAGGACCTGCGCAAGTACGTGCAGCTCGGTGTCGATATCGTCGTGTTCTCTGGTGCCAAGGCGATTGAAGGACCGGCTTCTGGGCTGGTGTTTGGCAAGCAGCCGTACATCGACTGGATCGAAATGCAGACGCATGGCATCGGCCGGGCAATGAAAATTGGCAAGGACAACATCCTGGGGCTGACCGCCGCAATCGAGCAGTACCTGCAGGACGGCCCCGAGGACGGTGAACACATGAAGGCCCGCCTGGCGCCATTTTTAACGGCGCTGAACGAGGTGCCCGGGCTGACCGCGACTCAGGCCCAGGATGGTGCGGGCCGCGAGATATATCGCGCGAGCGTGAAGGTGGCCGCTGATGCGCCGCTGGACGCCAAGGCGGTGACGGCGGCTTTAAAGAGTGGCAACCCCGCGATCTACACGCGGGAGTACCGGGCCAACGAAGGCATCATTGAATTCGACATCCGTGCAGTCGACGAAGGCGAGATGGCGCAGATTGTTGCGCGGCTACGCCAAATCATGGAGGAAAACTAATGGCTGGATTGAAACCAAATTACTATCAGGACCGGGTGGCGCTGAACGTACTGGCTAACTCGGTGGAAAATGCTGAGGCCTGCTACAAGGCCGCTGAGGGTCACGTCGTGCTGGGCGTGTTGACTAAAAATTACCCAACGGACGAGGCCGCGATCGCCGACATGAAGCTGTACCAGCAGGCGATCGATAACGCCGTCTCCGTTGGCCTCGGCGCTGGCGACCCGAATCAAAGCAGCATGGTGACCCGGGTGGCCGCGGCGATTCAGCCGCAGCATGTCAACCAGGTGTTCACCGGCGTGGGGGCCAGTCGCACCGCGCTCGGACAAGGCGACACTGTGATCAATGGCCTGGTCTCCCCGACGGGTCACGTGGGCACCGTCAACATCGCTACCGGCCCGCTGAGCAGTCAGCAGGCGGCCGCCGAAGTCCCAGTGGCAACTGCCATCGCGTTGCTGAAGGACATGGGTGGCACTTCAATCAAGTATTTTCCAATGAAGGGCTTGGCCCACGAGGCCGAGTTCCGCGCCGTCGCTGAGGCCTGCGCTGATAATGATTTTGACCTGGAACCGACCGGTGGCATCTCGCTCGACAACTTCGAGGAGATTCTGCAGATTGCCGTGGCCGCTGGCGTGCGCCGCATCATTCCGCATGTTTACAGCTCGATCATCGACAAAGCGACCGGCGATACGCGGCCGGAAGACGTCGCCAAGCTGTACGAAATCGTCAAAAAAGTCCTGGCGAATGCCTAAACCGTTCGTCGTCACTTTGGGGAGGGATTTGCGATGAAAATTGCGGCATTTGGCGAGGTGATGATGCGCCTAACTGTGCCCGACCACTTGCTCCTGGAGCAGGCTGACCAGGTCCAGCTGAGCTTCACGGGCACCGGGGTCAACATTTTGGCCAGCTTGGCGCACTTCGGACACGAGACGGTGCTGGTGTCGGCGCTGCCGGCCAACCGAGTCGGGGACGCCGCCGCTGCAGGGCTGCGCCGTTTGGGGATGAGCGATCGCTTCATCGTTCGGCGCGGCGATCACATCGGCAGCTTTTTCGTGGAGCTGGGCTTTGGCAATCGTGCCGAGCAGGTGACTTATCTGAATCGCCTCGCCAGCGCGTTTGGGACCAGTACCACGGCCGATTATGATTTTGCCGGAGTGTTAACCGGGCTGGATGCGCTGCATATCTGCGGCATTTCGCTGAGTCTAAGTGAAGGCACACGTGAGGCGGCATTTGCCCTCGCGGATGCAGCCGCGGCGGCCCACGTGCCTGTGTATTTTGACTTCAATTACCGCGTCGCGCTGAACGCTGCGAACACGCATGAGCAGATGAAGGCCTACTATGAGCGTATCCTCAAGCCAAGCACTGTGGTCTTCGGCAGCCGGCGTGACCTGACCGATTTGATGGGCTACGACCGTCAGCAGAATGATGAGACGCTGTTCAGTCAGTTCGTTCGGGACCACGAGCTGCAGGCCTTTGCTGGCACCGAGCGCAGTGTGCGCGACGGCCGGACCTACATCCGGGGGTTCCTGTGCACACCGGCCGGGCTGACTTGGTCAGCAGAGCAGGAGCTCACCATTCTCGACCGCATCGGCGGCGGGGATGCTTATGCGGCCGGCATCATCCACGGGCTAAATGCTGGGTGGGCAGTCGATAAGGTGCTGGCGTTTGCGATTGCCAGCACCGCACTGGCCCATGCTCAGATTGGCGACAGTCCGCTGGCAACCGCTGAGCAGGTTGAAGCGTTTGTCAGCCATGGCGGCGGCACTGGGGCGTTGATCCGGTAGCGGTTAGTCGATATGGTTACACCAAAGGCATCGGAATCACCACTGAAATTAATTCGGCAGTGATTCCTTTTTATTGTTTCACGGGAAACATTGCGGATAGGATCTGGGGGCGCATTAGCTGCTCGAACAAGTTGGAAATTTCAATCTTCCATACCAAAAAGGACTGCCGGATAGTTACGGATATCCAACAGCCCTAAGGGGACTATCAACGGTGAACATGTGATGCTCAGTAAGCGGCTGAGCATCACGTGTTCACCGTCTAACTATGCTTTTGCACTATTTAGTTTGGGTGACTTGCTGGTGGCGTAGTAATACGAAATGACCTCTGAGAACCCGTAAAGAATGGTGCGGTTATCGACTTGGTACGGGGTGTTGTTGGCATCGTTGATGTGTGTTGAGGGCAGGATGATGTGTTCATCTGCTAGGCGCAGAAGCGGGGTTTCTTGATTCATTGTGATCAGGAAGCTCGCAGCGTGCTTGCGCTTGGCAGCGGTCAGAAGAGTCTGATACGAGGCGGTGGAACCTGTTACGGAAAAGATGATCAACAGGTCCTGATCGGTTACCGCCTGGCTCAGATAGTCTACGCGGATCCGGTCGGTGACCGGCTCAATAAAGCGCTCCTCGGAATACATGGAGTAGGCCAGCTGCTCCGCCGACAGTCCAGTGTTGCCGATCCCAATGGCCTTGATGCTTTGGTGGGCATGCATCGCTTTTGCCAGTGCGGTCAATTGCGGCTCAAGGTCAAGCGTCGCCAGGGTCTGGAAGGTCTGAACGTACCCGCGCATGACGCGCTGAAGCCGGGTTTCTGAAACGGGCGTCTGGGCGTCTTCTTTGATAAACTTGGCCACGTCAAGTTTGAATTCCGGGTAGCCTTGGTACCCAACTTTCTTGACGAAGCGCTGAATTGAAGCGACAGACACGCGGTAAGTTTTTGCCGCATCCTGAATCGACATCTCCAGAGATGGCTTAGGATTGGCTAAGACCGCCTGGTAGACCTTCTTTTCAGTCTTTGTCAGTGTTGTGTAATAAATACCAATACGTTCTTCCAGATCCATCGCTATCACCCTTCGTCAATGATAGCCCCATTCTAGCATTAAACCGCCCGCAAGCGGCAAGGCTTGTGGGCGGTCAGCTTAAGCGTCAATTACTTAGCAGCTTGGGCGGTAGCGGCCTCATCTTCCTTGATCAACTGGCGATCGTACGCAATCATGAATGGTGCGACAATCACAAAGTCGAGTGCGAAGATGACGAACCAAACCACCAGTGAGTGCCAGTCGAGCGTCGAAATCAAGGCATACAGTGGTGCTGGCAGGGTCCACGGAACACTCATCGCTGTCTTGCTCATAAAGCCAAGTGTTGTGGCGAAGTAGGCAATTGGCATATCAAAGAGCAGGCAGATGAAACTTGGAATGAAGGTGAACAGGTTCATAACAGTCGGGACACCGAACACCTGAGGCTCATTGATGTTAAACAGAGTAGCAGGCCAAGCCAAGCGAGAAAGGGACTTCAACTTGGCAGATTTAGCAAAGACCAGCATGCTGACCAAAATGGCAATGTAGACGGCGGCTTCACCAAAGATGAAGGTAAAGTTACCAACGAAGATATTGGTCAGCGGCTTGTGGTTCGCGTATTCTTGCAGGTTCTGAACCAAACCGGCGGTGAAAATAGGGGTGGTGACGGCGGAAATCATGTTGTCCCCGTGAATCCCAAAGAACCAGAAGATCAACGCCACTTCGACGAGAATCATCATGGAGATCAGCGTGGCCCCAGCGTGCATCAGTGGCTGGAAGACCGCGAAGACGAAAGTCCCGATGTTTGTCCCAAAGTGGCCCATGATGCCGTTGATCGCCCCAAACAGCAAGATGTTTGCGACTAACGGAATCAGTACCTCGAACGGTGCCGCGACGGCCTGTGGCACTTGAGCGGGCATCTTGATTGCGATTTTATGGTTGATCAAGAAGCGGTTCACTTCAATAACAGCAAGTCCGATAATAATGGCAGCGAACATAGAATTCGAACCCAGCAACGTGGTGTCGATCTGGAGCTTGCCCTTCACGGTTGCCGGTGTTGCAACAACCGCCAAGAAGGTCATCAGCGCAACCAGTGCGTTTGGAAAAGCGGCCATCTTGTAGGAACGAGCCAACTGGAATGAGACCCCAAGGACAACATAAAGTGAGATCACACCGATCGACAGGTTGAACGGCACGGTAAGAACGTTGTAATACGTGTGCGCCCAATTCATCCAAGCCAGCAGAAAATCGTTGAAGAAGTTGGTCGGCTTGACGAGTTGCGTGTTGACTGGTGGATTTGCGATCATCAACGCGATACCACCAACGATAGTGTATGGAACCAAGTTTGTCAGACCGTCTCGAAGAGCAGCTAAGTGCCGCTGATTTGAGATGCGGTTGGCAACTGGAACAATTTTCGCTTCCATAAACGACTGGAATCTTTCAAAGAAGCGGTTCATGCTTTTCATAACCATGCCTCCTAGCATCTTTTGGAACCCTTTACAACGTCAGTATATCAGCACTGATATAAATATCAAGTATAAATTTAAAGTTGATATTTTTGCTCAGTTAGCTTAGACTGTCCTTGTATGAAGGAGGCATTCTCAATGCTGGCAGGTTCGCACTACGAGATCATTAATCCAGAAGTTGGCTGTGAGATGGAAGGGTACGAGAGTCGGTTCGCCACAGGAATTCATGACGACTTGTCTGTCTCTGCGCTGTACTTGGAGGCGCAGTCAACCAGATTGCTGTTCATTGCGTTAGATATGGTGGCGGTCCCGAGTTACCGCGTTGACCGGATCAAGCGCGCACTGCAGGAGCAGATGGACTTAGCTCCGGAGCAGGTCATCATTTCAGCGATTCATACGCATTCCGGCCCGACCGTCACAGATCTTCTATTAGACAGTCCCCACATTGATGAAGGCTATTGGGCTAAGGTGACCGCAGCAGCAGTCAAGGCGGCAGAGCGGGCGGCCGCAGATCCTCGCCCAGGGGAGCTGGCGCTGCGTGTCTCAAAGGTGCCGGCAGGTATTTATGCCAACAGGAATCGGCAGGATCTTCCTTATAACCCAGATATCGTGCAGCTGGTCGTGCTGACGGCAGATCAAAAGCTTCAGGCAAGCCTGTTCCTGCTGGGCTCGCATCCGACCATTATGAATGCCAAAAATACCCAGATCACGGCTGACCTTGTTGGCGGTGTGCGCCATTATTACCAGGCGGTATATGGAATCAGGCCACTGGTTATGTTGACTGATTGCGGGGATACCAGCACGCGCTACACGCGCAAAGAAAGTTCTTTCGCAGAAGTCGACACTAAAGCCAAAGCCTTGGTCGATAGCTTAGCGACGTATCGTGAGAAACGCGTCTCTTTGGAAAAAATGCAGGTCAAAATTGTTCCGTTTGGCAGCGACTATGATCCCATCACTGCGCCTCAGGCTGACGCATTGTGGCGTAAGGTCAACGACGATTACGACAACGCTACGGGAGATCGGCGCGCTGAACTGGCTGGTTTTCTGAGCACCTATCGGCATATCAGGTACTTTGGCCATACTCATTTTCAGACCACGAGTGAGGTAATCGACATGCCGGGGTTCCGGATCGTGACTTATCCAGGCGAGCTAGTAAATGCCTTTGGATCAGCGATACGCTCGATTGACGGTAAACCAACGCTGCTGATCACACTGGCCAATGATTACCGGGGTTATTCGGTAGACGAGGCGGAGTTTGGGCAGTACTTTGAGAGCTACAATAGTGTCTTTCTCAAAGGTGAGGCAGACAAATTTGTCGAAAAGATTCGGCAGGCCGAGCGCAGTCTGGCAGCAATAAGAGAATCGTGAAGAGAAGATTAGTCCAGAAAGAGCCTCAGATGAGGCTCTTTTTTTGATGAGGGTTCATTTGCCTGTGAAACCGTATTCGCATTTTTAAATGGTTTCGCTTACAATAACCCGGTAATGCGAAGGAGGTTCCATTGAAATGGACTATACAACAGATGTCGTTGTCATTGGGGCAGGTGCCGCTGGTTTTGGCGCTGCAATCACCCTGGCTGACGCGGGAAAGCACGTCATGTTACTGGAGAAGGGCAATAAGTACGGCGGTGCCGGCATGTTCGGCGCCCAAGGCCTGTTTGCGGTTGGCAGTCGTGCACAGAAAGAGGCCGGCAGTGACTTTACCGTGAAGGAAGCTTACACGGAAATGATGGATTATACGCATTACCGTTCCGATCCAGCCATCACGAAGGCCATTCTCAGCAAGTCTGCCGACACGATCGACTGGCTGGCGGCTCACGGGCTGCGCACCGAGCTGGTCAATAATACCCAAGAGGTCCACCAAGGCCGGCCCAAGGTTTACCACCAGTACATCGACAAGTTCGCCGGGTTCGATCGCCTGGCCCAAGGATTCAAGGACAAGGGCGGCCAGTTGCTGCTGGAGACCTATGCGACCGAGATTACGGCAACGGACGGCCACGTGTCCGCTGTGAAAATCGATGGCAAAAATGGCACTGGGACCATCAGCTGCCAGGCCGTGATTGTCGCAGATGGTGGTTATATTGGCAGTAAAAAGATGGTCAATGCAAACCTCGCGATCGATCCCTCGAACCTTTATAGCATGGGTGAGCGCAAGGCGACCGGTGATGGGATCAAGATGCTCAACGCGATTGGTGCGGATACGCGCAAGCTGGGCAATTTTGAAAACCACGCGGCTTCTGTGGTATCGACCAAAGATCCGAAGTGGCACAATCAGACCATCTTTACGTTGACTAATCTGCCGTTTCTTTGGCTCAATCGGCGTGGGGAGCGTTTTGTGGATGAAAGCATCTGCTACGATTTCGCGCTGTGGGGCAACATTACTTACACGCAAGGCGGGTACTATTACTACGTGCTCGACCAGGCGACAGTCGATTATCTGCGCGCCAACAAGCTTGATTGGACCGACTCGTTTGAGCGGACCTTTACCAGCCTCGCGCATACACCGGTGACGCACCAAGTGGGGCCATTCCCGGATCTTCCTGCCGATCTCGAAGATGCTGAGACCCAAGGCGCTGCTTGCCATGCAGATACCCTTGACGAGTTAGCGGCAAAGCTGGGCGTCTCTGCTGCTACAGTAACGGCCGCGGTGACCGATTATAATGCAGCGGTGAAGGCGAAGGATGACGAAACCTTCTACAAGCCGAGCGACTATCTGCGTTTTTCGGTTGAAAAGGGTCCGTTCTACGCGGTCAAAGCGCAGTCGACCTCGCTTGGGACCATCGGTGGTGTGGCCACAGATGCGCACATGCAAGTGCTGACCACAGATGGCAAGCCAATTCCAGGCGCCTATGTCGCTGGCAATGACGCCAACGGGATGTACGATACCTCTTATCCAACGATGGAAGGCATCAGCTGTGCGTTCGCTTGGAATTCCGGGCGGATCGCTGGCGAAGCAGCTAGGGAGCAGATTGCGAAATAGTTACTGGCGATTCTTGCTGACGCTGGTGTGAAGAACTTGTGATGAGTGGTAACAGTCGCATGGCAGCCATTTCCTGCGACTTTTTTTATATGGTGGCAGGACGCCTTATTTGTACGCTTCATGGGCGCGCAACCAACACTTTTCGGTGAGAGGCGATTTGACGCAAAAGGCTTCAAAAAAATGGGGCCACATGCTCAAATTTCCAAAAGCATACACGACAAATTTACAAATTGGCGCGGTCGGTGCCCACAAATCGCGATGGTATAAGGACTGCGACTGTTCTGGCGAATATGACAATGTTGTTCATATTTTTATTAAACACTCAACCCCATGAAGCGCAAAGGTTTGTACAATTCACTGCGCCAATTCAAAAATTTGTCGTGTGTCATTTTCTCAATTTCCACATGTCGGCACATTTAAAATCGTCCTTTAGCGATTTTTTCGTTCTGGCCCGAAGCACCGCGCACTGGTGACCATCGCCGACGATTCAGCCGCCGCCCAAGTGTCGACGAATCTGCTTGAATCCTCCGCGATTATTGGTACACTGATTCTAATTACTTTTTAATGGTTTGGGGGGCGACGGCAGTGACAGGTGACTTATCTTTTCGTTCGGGATTGAAGGACGTCTTGCCCACTGTGTTCGGCTACATCGGCGTCGGGCTTGCGTTCGGGGTCGTCGCGCACACGGCTGGCATCGCCTGGTGGCTGGTCGCACTGATGTCGCTGATTGTCTACGGCGGGTCGGTGCAGTTTGTACTGGCGACGATGCTGGCTGCCGCGAGTCCCATCAGCGCGATGCTGGTGTCCGCCATTTTGATCAACTCGCGGATGAGTCTGATGAGTATGACGGTCGCGCCGTACATTAAAGAAGAGTCACTGCTGCAAAACATCATGATTGGGACACTTTTGACCGACGAGACCTTTGCGCTGTCGATGAATAAGGTCAACTACACGGACCACAAGCTGAAGCCTGCGTGGTTTCATGCGGCCAACGTCGGCGCGTACCTCGTGTGGATGCTGGCGACGGTGGTCGGGGCGCTGCTCGGCGGGCTGATCCCGAATCCCAACGCGTTTGGGCTGGATTTTGCCGCGGTGGCGATGTTCATCGGGCTCTTGTACCTGCAAATGATTGGCGACCGCAGTAAGCCACTGGTGCGCCAGGCCCAGATCGTGGTTGTGGTCATGGTGATGATGTATGTGCTGATGCGTTTTTTCCCGGGGTCGACGGCGATGCTGATCGCGACAGTGGCCGGCTGCCTGATTGGAATGGGGGTCGAGCGCGCGCATGTCTAATTCATATGTCCTGATGACGATCCTCGCGTGCGGGTTTGCGCTGTGGCTGTTAAAAGTCGTGCCGCTGATCCTGGCGAAGGCGTTCCGATTCCCGAAGCCGCTGGTGCAATTCCTCTCGTTTGTCCCGATTGCGATTTTCGCCGCAATCATTGCTGAAAATATCTTCGTTTATCACCGAGGTGCCTGGCCGGGCATCAACTGGGAAAACCTGCTGGCGTCGGTGCCGGCGGTGATCACGGCGGTTGTTTCCAAGAGCCTGCTTGCGGTCGTGATTGTCGGCGTTGTCGCGATGGCGCTGATTCGCCTGCTCGGTTGGGGATGAAAACGGCTCTATCTCTGCGTTTCGTTGCAGAGATAGGGCCATTTTGATTGGTCATTAAGCTTTGTGCTTACGGAAAAATGCGAGTACTGTGCTCAGCAGGGTGATCAAGCCAAAGGTGGTGATGGCAATATTGGGTTGGTCACCTGTTTGCGGCAGCTGGTTCTGGTTATTCAAAGTGTGCCTAGAATTGGCGGACTGCTTGGTTGGAAAGGAACGAATCGGACTAGGATTAGGCGTAAGACCGGGCGTTGACTTTGGTTTAGGCTTCGGCTCAGGTTTTGTTTCAGGTTTTGGCGCCGGTTTTGGTTCTGGTTTAGGCTCCGGTTTCGGCTCAGGTACTGGTTCAGGTTCAGGTTTTGGCTCTGGTTTTGGTTCAGGTCTCGGTTCAGGTTTTGGCTCTGGTTTTGGTTCAGGTCTCGGTTCAGGTTTTGGCTCCGGTTTTGGTTCAGGTCTCGGTTCAGGTTTTGGTTCCGGTTTCGATTCAGGTTTTGGTTCCGGTTTTGGTTCGGGTTTTGGATCTGGCTTTGGTTCGGGTTTTGGATCGGGCTTCGGCTCAGGCTTTGGCTCAGGTTTAGGCTCCGGTTTCGGTTCAGGTTTGGGTTCTGGCTTGGGTTCAGGTTTTGGTTCCGGCTTTTCCGGCGTGCTCTGTGCGACAATGACGAAAGTTTGGCCGTGGCCGTAGCTGGTCATTTTGCCGCCATCGGTGCGCTCAATGTGAATGTATGAGACAACGGGCGCCGTGCTCGTTTCGCCGTGAACTGAGATAGTGAAATGGATCGTGAAACGGCTGCCGGGTGCCATTGGGTCTTCAGCCGTGACGCTGACAACTGTCATTTTCACGTTCGGATTGTCTGAGACGAGTGTCATGTGCTCAAGTGGCAGTCGACCATCGGCGCCATAATAACCCACGGTGCAGGTGCCTTGGTAAGTTTTGTCGGCAGTCACCTTCATCACATCGGAGTTGTGACCGACGCCTTCGATTTTGACGTTAAAGCTGCTGGGATACAGCACTGACGCGTCGCCCGCAGCGACTGTCCGGGTCGTGGCGGATGTTGCTGCGTGAACGATTTGTGTGGTCAATGGTGAAACGCCGAGCAGCGCCAGGACGCTAACGGCGGTGAATAACGTACGCTTTTTCAAATGTATAAACCTCCTATCAGGGGGATTGTAACAGGTAGTCTAGACCAATTCACCCGTTTTAAGCGAGCCGCAATTGAAGTTTCATGTCCCTCTCATTCGCCGTGACTTTTGTATTTTCGCGCCGGTTCGACTAAAGTTAACGTGAACGATTTCATGGGAGGTAATACGATGATCACAATGGCTTATATCGGCAACGGCAAGGCGACGAATCGCTATCACTTGCCGTTTTCGCGGCAGGTGAAAGACATTCGGGTGAAGACGATTTACGCGCGGCACGATGACTCGCCGTGGGCCAAGCTCCCAGACGTTAAATACACCACTAACATCAACGATATCTGGGACGACCCGGAGATTCAGCTGGTTGCGATCACCACGCCGCCGCAGGCCCATTTTGAGCTCGCCAAAGCCGCGCTGGACCATGGCAAGAACGTTCTGCTGGAAAAGCCATTCACGGCCACGGCCCACGAGGCGCGCGAACTTTTCGACCACGCCAAGCAAAAGGGGCTGCTGCTGGAAGGCTACCAGAACCGGCGTTTCGACTCGGACTTTCTCACCGTGCAGAAGGTGATCGAGTCCGGCAAGCTGGGTAAGGTTTACGAAGTCGAGGATAATTTTGACTACTACCGCGCCGCTGCCGTGGAAAAAAGTACCGGGTACTCGCGGCTGGGCAGCTTCCTGTACGGCCACGCTGTGCACACAATGGACCAGGTGCTGTCTTACTGGGGCACGCCGGTCAGCGTCGACTACGACGTGCGCCAGCTGCTGGGGCCGGACCACATGGCCGATTATTTCGACATCGGCATGCACTACCCAGACAGCTTGAAGGTGTCGGTCAAGTCGAGCTTCTTCCGGTTGAATTACCGCCCGTCGTTTGTGGTGTACGGCACCCGCGGCCGCTTCCTGAAGCAGGAAACCGACCAGCAGGAAGCCATGATGAAAAAGTTCTACATGCCGGGGCCTGACCATCCCGACTTCGGCGTCGACCGGCCGGACCAGTATGGGACGCTGTCCTACCTGGACGACGCGGGCCAATACCACGAGGAAAAGGTCGTCTCTGAGGTCGGCGGCTACCAGAAGTATTACGAGGCGCTGGTCGACACTTTGGAAAATGGCGCCGTGCCGGTGGTCACGCCGGAGCAGACCATCACGCTGATGACGCTGCTGGAACAAGGCGCCGAGCAGCTTGAGGCAACGTTGTAGAGAGGTCCCGCTGAGGCGGGGCTTTTTTCGTGTAGCGGGCGACCGAACCCAAAGTGTGATTGAGAAAAACGCAGAAAGCGCTTGCATAAATTGCCGTTCATCTGGTAAACTATATTTATGCAAGACATAAGCAACCTCCAATAAGAGACACCAGTTCCAAGCGTCCTTTCTTACCATCTTTTCCTCCTCCTATTAGGAAAGATAGCGAAGCAGCGGGTAACCGTTGCTTTTTTATTTTGCAATCAAAAAGCGTCACCCTCAGGTTGGGATGACGCATGCATTAGTTTAGGTCGTTTGAAGTTAGAAAAATATGGCGCAAGCATCAGCCGCGACGGGGTCGTCAATCTTGGCGAGCTGCTGCCAGACGGTGTAGCTGAGGCTGGCGCGTGTGTCGATGCTGGCGTCCAGGTAGTGCGCAATGGCCTGTTGATACGCTGCCGGGAAGTGGTTATACCGAGCGAAATCGCAGAGCCGAGAGAGAAGGCCGATTGCCCGTTCCTGACAGATCGAGTTGTCTCGCGGGTCCTCCAGCGCAATCTGATTGTTGAGGATTCGCGACTCCGCCAGGCGCACCTCGAATTCGTCGGCTTCGAGGACCGGCTGAGTGGCGAAAAAGAGGGCCAAACTTTGGACCAGCCGCAGCTGATCCGCGGCGACGCCGGTGGCGGTGTTGGGATTCAGGTCGAAGCCGCGCAGCTCAAGGTGGGACACACCTTCGGTCAACAGCGCGCGTGGGTCTTTGCCCACTTTACTTTTCAGCCGCACTGGTTCGTAGTACTGGCCTGGCGCCAGCAGCTCGCCCTTTTCGAGCGCCTTTTCGATGCGAGCAACATAGCCCGAAACTGAGTGGTAGTCACCGTGGATGTTGGTCGGGAAACCCAACGGGCTGCTGCGAAGGCTGCGGACTGGGTGCGTTGGCGCATCACCCGGGAAATACCCGGCAAACGCCAGCGGGGTCGCGCCGAAGAGATACGTGAACAGCCAGCGGTGGAGCATGAAGTATTGCGCCAAGTGCACGTAAAGCTCATCGGTCGTCGTAAAGTCCGTCAGCCGAAGCAGCTCGGTCAGCGCCTGCTCGCTGAAGCTGAGGTTGATGTGGATGCCAGTGTTGAGAATGCGGCGCAGATCATAGATGTGACTGAGGCGCTCTCGGTAGTCATAAGTTTCTGTTGGCTGCCTGGAGATATGCTTTTGCGCCAGCATCTCTGACAGTGGTGGGGGACAGCTGTATGGCCAGAGCCGTTCGTCTGGTGCCAGGTGGCTCGCGGCTGCGCGAATAATCTGTTCCCCGCGCGCGAGGTTTTTGTCGACGACAGGTTCGAACGGCAGCGCGAACTCGATCTGCGCGTTGAAGAATTCGTGCTCGACAAAATCACGCATGTCAGCATTGAAGTTGGCGGGGAACGGTCGCTCGCTCAGCCGGTTCTCCGGATCGACGCGGACCTTCTCCACCTCGATGCCAATGTTGGTGTGGCACGCCACGATCTCATCCAGAGGTATCTCGTTTGCAGCTTTTATAATCAATTCAACCACCTCGCTCAGTCGGTGACAGTCGCGTTGCCTGTATAAATCGACTATATACCCACGGATAGAGGGGACTCAAAAAATACGTCCTGAGTAAGTACAAAGGAAGCCTGTTAAATATGCAAGTACGGCTAATTGGAGGATAAACATCCGGTTCTATCGAGGAAGTGATTTAAAGGATTGGCGTAAGAGCAACCTCTTATCATGCTTGCAATAACCAGGGAATATCATGTTGCAGCACAATTTTGGTTTTTGAATCATGTTAAGCAGAGAGATTCCATCGTACCCAGCCGGACAGATGCCGGTAAGCGACCCAAGCCACCCGTGGCGGGCGTCTTCGTACTGCCTGCAGACGCCAGAGTGCGAGTTAAGTCTGGAATGCTAGATATGTTCGCCATAACGTTTATGAACAATACCGCAGAGGTTGGCGAGAGCGAGACTTCGCATGCCCTTGTACTGTCTATTGAGCCTTAGTGCTCACTACTGTACAAGTCGGAAACCCTAATGACCCGGGGGCTTAGCCCTCATCAATGCCATCGTTCTACATTTAATTTAATCAGGTGTGACAAAAGACGAAACTAATCGTCCATTTTTGAAAGTGCATTCATTCTATAATTAAATCGTGGAAAGGAGCGTGAGGTTTCATGGATAGTCGGGAAATGACCGTATTGCATACAATCGTTTCCGCTCCTGATGTGACGAGTACGGATATCCTTAGCCGGCTAGGGATTACCCGGCGTCAGCTGGACTATTCAATCAAAAAAATCAACAAGCATTTGAAGGAGATTAACCTGCCGCAGATTAAGCGGACACGCAATGGCGCGTTTGTGATTGGCTCCGAGCTCCTAAAATACCTCGCAAGTCTCGAAGCGGATACTCCTAACTCCGATGGTGGGGTACGCTATCGCGATGAGACACAGCGGATGTTTGACATTATTTTCTACGTTCTAGTCTGCGGCCAGTATATTTCCCTGAATCATCTGTTCAGCTTTCTGAACGTTGGCAAGACCACAGTGACCCAAGATCTGAAAGGGGTTGCGAACTACCTGGAGGAAAGGGGTCTCCAACTGTCGTATGACAGACAAAATGGTTACCGCATTCTTGGCCCTGAGCTGAAGATTCGTATCCTACTGCTGGAAGTAACCACTCGATTACAACGGTTTGAGGGCGGACAGAGCGACATCGAAGCCCTGGTGATTGTCAATCGCGAGGACACTGAGGCTATTGTGGCCAAGGCTGAAAAGGCGTTGCGCACAGATTATTCAGATCGATCGCGGAAATTACTAATCAGCTGTTTGCAGGCTAGTATCTCTCGGCTTCTGACTTTCCACAATCTGCGTTTTGACTTCGAGGAGCCCGCAGTTGCGAACAGCATCGAATATACCAAGTTACGTGACATTCTCCCCGAAAATTGGTACCACACCGAAAGCGACTTTCAGTGGCTCGTTCTGATCTTTCTCACTTCTAACACCTGGTATCGCGATGACAATACGCTTGATGAGGATTTCTCCCTTGCGGTGGACACGATGATTCACCGATTTGAGGAAATTACCTATAGCACGATCGACAAGCGCTCAGACTTTCGCGATAAGCTGATTGCTCATTTGCAACCAGCCTATTACCGAGTGAAATACGGGATGCCGCTGATTGAAAACACCTTCAGCGTTGGCGATGAAGATCGCAGCATTCTCATTGACATTGTTAGGGAAATTATCAAGCCAATCGAGAAATTGGCTGGCAAGCGTTTTCCAAATAATGAGCTGCAGCTGATTGCCTACTACTTCGGGTTGGTCCTTGATTCGGAATCAGGACAGCAGCACGACGCCCCTCATTTCAACCAAGCCAAGCGGCTGCGGGCGGGAATCGTCTCGAACGCAGGCATCGTCGAAACTCGGATCTTATACGCGCAGTTAGCGCAAACCTTCCCAGAGATCGAGCTCGCCAGTGCCAGTTCAGTGAGAGACTTCAATCCCGACCAAAGCCAAGTCGACCTCGTGTTCTCTACAGTGCCACTTACGACTAAGCTGAAGCAGTTCATTATTCCCACGAACATGAGTCGGATCCAGCAATTGAACCTGCGCTATCGCGTCCTGCGAGAGATGAACGTGGTGGCGATCGATGATAAGGTCAACAAAATTGTCGCGGCAGTGAGCAAGAATGCCAACATCATTGACATGGAGCGGCTGCGGCGCGATATCCAGCGTACCTTGTTGAGTGATGAAACGCGTTCCGAGCCGACGGAACTGCCTGCACTTGCCCACTATCTGAGTCGTCGACATATCGTGGTTAAGGACTACGTGGCGGACTGGAAAACGGCTATCGCGGCTTCTGCTGAAAAGCTCCTTAAAGATGGCTGCATCACTGCTCAGTATATCCAGCGTATTACTCGTGCGAATGCTGGAAAGGATGCATACAGCTTTTTGGGCAAGAGGATGGCGATTCCCCATGCCGACTCTGAAGGCGACGTTAAAAATGACGGTTTTGGCATTCTCGTGTTGAAGCAACCCACCGTCTTTCCTAATGGAATGAAGGTCAGCATTGTGGTAACGCTGGCAGTGGCAATCGTTGGGCCGCACATCAAGGCAATCAACCAGCTAGCTGAAATTGCCCTTGATTCCCACACCATCAAAAAAATCGTGGCAGCCAAAGACGCCGATGAGGTGTACGAAGTATTGATCAATGAAATAAAGGAGTAATTCTGGAAATGAAAGTTGAAGAGTATCCAAAGTTCACAGTGATTATGCGTGGCTACACAAGCCAGCAGGCTGACGCGATTTTACAGGCATTGGCTGGTTACGAAAGTCACTTTGCCATTGAGATGACGACCAATACGGAACACGCCGTCGAGCTGGTCAAGCAATTGAACCAGAAATACGGCGACAAAATCAACATTGGAGCCGGAACAGTGCTCAACATCAGCCAAGCGGAACAGATGATCAACGCTGGCGCCAAGTTCATGTTGGGACCAGTTAACTTCACCCAAGACATGTTTGCTTTAGCCAAGGCCAACAACGTGGTCACGGTGCCAGCAGCGTTTTCGCCAAGCGAGGTCTACCGCCTGTTTCAGCAAGGCGCGGACATCGTGAAGGTCTTCCCGGCGGATACGTTGGGGTCGCGGTACTTCCACGAGATTCAGGCACCGCTTGGCAAGCTGCCGTTGATGGCAGTTGGTGGGATCAATGCTGGAAATGCCCAGGAATATCTGGACAATGGGGCGTCGTACCTGGGCATCGGCTCCGGTATGTTCAGCAAATCAAGCCTTGCCAGTGCAGACGTTGAAAGTTTGAGAAGCGACATTCAGAAGTTTCTGAGTGCGGTTGGCATTAACGATTAGGTGGGGTTTGTCATGGTGGAAATTAAGTACGATCGGAACTTATTTTTTCCCTCTCAGCAGTTTGAATCTGCAACTGAGGCGCTGACCTTCTTAAGCGGTCAGCTGATTACTCAAGGTTATGCCAAGGATGGGTATACAGAGGCAATCCTGAAGCGGGAGCAGGTCTATCCGACCGGACTCCCCTCAGCTGAGCCGCGCGTTGCGATTCCGCATGCCGACAGTAAGTTTATCAATCAAACCGCGATTGCGGTCGCAACGCTGACCGAGCCGGTGACCTTCAGTGATATGGAGGACACCAAGAAGAACCTGGATGTCTCGATCATCATTATGCTGGCGATCAAGGAGCCACATGGTCAAGTTGAGATGCTCCAGAGCGTGGTCGGGATCATTCAGAATAATGTCCTGATGAAGCAGATCCTCAGCGCTACGGACCGGGATACGTTGTTTAAGTTGGTTACGTCAAATTTATAAGGAGTGTTGATTATTATGAAGCGAGTATTAGTAGCTTGTGGTAACGGGATTGCTACCTCCACTGTGGTAGCGTCCAAAATTCGGGATTATCTGCAGGAAAAAGGCATTCAAGCCGATACCACGCAGACTCGGCTGACTGAAGTGCCTGGTAAGGTTGAAGGATACGATTTGCTGGTCACGACAGGCGAATACGATGGCGACACGAAAGGTGTGCCATACATCAAAGGCATGTCCCTACTGACCGGGATTGGTGCGGATGACACACTGAAAGCAATTGGGGATCAGTTAAGCAAATAGCTCATGGAAAAATGGGGTGAAAACTAATGAATTATATTATGGACGCCTTTAATTGGCTGATTGCTGCCGGAGCCACTGTTATGCTTCCAGTCATCATCACAATTGTAGGGTTAGTATTCGGGTTAAAGATCACTCGTTCATTCAAGTCAGGCTTAACGTTGGGAATTGGTTTTGCCGGGATCAAGTTAATCTTGGACTTCATGACCACTAACGTTGGCCCAGCCGCTAAGGCGATGGTTGATCGGACCGGGGTTCATCTGACTGCCCTGGATGTTGGCTGGGGCTCAATCGCCGCGGTCACCTGGGCTTCTCCAATTATCGCGATCTTGATCTTCGTCATTTTGCTGGTGAATATCGTGCTGTTGATTCTCAAGCACACCAACACTCTGGATGTGGATATTTGGAACTACCACCACGTCGCAATTGTTGGGGTTATGGTTTACTTCGTGACGAAGAACGTCTGGCTTGGCGTCGGCGCATCGATTGTGATGGCGCTGATTACCTTCAAGCTGGCCGACTGGTCGCAGCCGATGGTGGAACACTTCTTCGGGATTCCTGGGGTTTCGCTGCCCACGGTTTCGGCACTGTCTTCTTTGGTTATCGCATGGCCGTTGAACTGGCTGTTGGATAAGATTCCGTTCTTCCGGAAGAGTAAGTTCTCGATTCGTGATGCGCAAAAGTATCTTGGTTTCTTCGGGGATTCAATGATCATGGGCTTGATTATCGGCATGGTAATCGGTATCCTTGCCGGTTACAACCTGACGCAAGTGTTGCAGTTAGGGGTATCGATGTCCGCTGTTCTGGTCTTGATTCCAAAGATGACCTCATTGTTCATGGAAGGCCTGATGCCGATTTCTGAAGCCGCTCAGAAGTGGTCTCAGAAACACTTCAAGGGCCGTAAGCTCTTCATTGGATTGGATGCTGCGGTTGTTGTTGGTAACCAGGACGTTATCACCACTGCCCTGATCATCATCCCACTGACGATTGCGATGGCCCTGGTGCTGCCAGGTAACCAGGTACTGCCTTTCGCTGACTTGGCGGTTGTTCCATTTAGGGTAGCGATGGTCGTTGCGCTGACCAATGGTAATCTCTTGAAGAACATCGTGATTGGCCTGGTTGTGACGGCTTCGCTGCTCTGGTGCGGTTCTTCAACTGCGCCGGTACTGACCAAGTTGGCCAAGTCCGTCGGGATCAAAGTCGGCTCGAACTCACTGCTGATTTCTTCTTTTGCGGCAACTTCAATGATCCAGAGCTGGCTGGTTTACATGGCGTTCACTACGCACCAGCTGATTCTGATTCCAGTCCTTCTGATTGTTTTCGCGTTGGTTTGGTACTACTTCGACGGGATCAAGAAGGTTAACGCTGCGACGAATGACGCAGCCGCTGACACGACGGCTGAGAACTAATTGGATTCAATTTTTGGGAGGTTTGTATTTTGAAGATTTCTTCAATTGATATTTATAAAGTAAAGCCACGTTGGATTTTTGTGAAGGTCAACACTGACGAAGGCATCTCGGGATGGGGTGAAATGATCTCCGGTACCAAGACTGAGACGGTGGTGACTGGTGCCAAAGAAATGGGTGATCGGCTCATTGGTCGGAATCCTTTCGAAATTGAACGCCTCTGGCAGGAACTGCACCGCTCCTTCTTCCGCGGTGGCCCGATCAACGGGACTATTATTTCCGGCCTGGAGATGGCCCTTTGGGACATCAAAGGCAAGGCCCTGAATGTGCCAGTCTATGAACTACTTGGTGGCGCTGCCCGAGATCGCATTCGTGTGTACTCGTGGATTGGCGGGGATCGTCCCTCCGATGTTGGCGAGCAGGCGCAAGTCCGGGTCGACAAAGGCTTCTCAGCGATTAAGATGAATGCAACCTCTGAGTTGCACTACATCGACTCTTATCAGAAGGTCCAAGCCGTGGTTGACCGGGTCGAGTCGATTCGCAACACCGTAGGCGATAAGCTTGAAATTGGTATCGATTTTCACGGTCGTGTTCACCGGCCAATGGCCAAGGTCTTAGCTAAAGCGCTCGAACCATACCACCCAATGTTCTTGGAGGAAGTGGTTCTGCCTGAAAACTGGGATTCTTTCGATGATATTGCCCGTGAGGTCTCAGTTCCACTGGCCACTGGTGAGCGGCTCTATACTCGCTGGCAGTTTAAGGAACTCTTCCAGCAAGGTGCAGTCGACATTGTTCAGCCAGACGTTGCGATGTGCGGTGGCATCCTTGAAACACGCAAGATTGCGGCAATGGCAGAAGCCTATGATATGGCTGTTGCACCACATGCTCCATACGGGCCGGTGGCACTGGCGGCAACGCTGCAAGTCGACGCTTGCACGCCTAACGTCTTCATCCAGGAGCAGAGCCTGGGTATTCACTACAACCAGGGCTTTGACCTGTTGGACTTTGTAAAGAACAAGGAAATCTTCCAATACAAGGATGGCTACGTCGATCTGCCGAAGGGTCCGGGTCTTGGTATCGATATGGACGAAGACAAGATCAAGGACATCGCTCAGCAGGGTCTGGTTTGGACTAACCCGAGCTGGAAGAACTACGACGGGACTATCGCGGAGTGGTAGTTTTCGCCAAGAGGGGATAAACAATGAATCAAGTCATCGTGATCGCAGTGCTGTTCGCAGCACTCTTAATCCTGGAATTCAACGAGCAGAAGCATATTGTCTTTGCCGCGCACACCACCAAGGTGAAGTACCTCATTGCGCTGGTGATTAGTGCCGTGTTACTTGTTCTATTTTGGCGAAGCGACATTGTCTATGATGCCAAAATTATTCTGATTGCTGTGCTTCTATGCAGCGTCGCGTTCCTCAAGCAGGGGCTAGGGCCAGACAAGGTTATTACATACGGTTCCGTGCTGATGGCGAGCGATTACAAGCGTTACGACTTGATTACCTTTGATAAACAAGAAGATCAGAGCCGATTAATGGTGACTTTCCGGTCCAAAAAATCGGGTGGTTATTCCCTTTTCTTCACAGACAATCAGGATCAAGTTATCAGTTTTCTCAGGAAGCTTGTTGGCGTTCATGTCATGTCTGAAGCTGAGTACGAGCGGCAGCAACAGGACAAGCAAAAGAAACAGGAGCAGTTTAATCACGAAGCCGTTGAGGTAATCAGAAACCGCAAGCGGAAGAGTGTGAAAGAAATCCTGCACGATAGCTTGAAAAACCGGGTTCGTCCAGCGCAAAAGTAGCATATTAAGATCATAGCTAGGTAGAGTAACCAGTATCGTTGAGGACATCTAGGCAAAGACCGTCTAGGTGTCTTTTTCTATCTCCTCGAGGAATAAACGAGAATTGCCGAATGCAGCAGTCATTGTTACCTGGATCTCTCACTGCTCAAAACTATTGAGGTTAGAAACTCATTGTGTGGCTTCCGCTTAGTAGGTCTCAGAACCAAATTTCAAAAAATGAACGGCGTTGCGTTCTCTCTGTATAATTGAATATTTCACAAAATAATCCGCCCCAAGCCCAGTTGCGTGCGCCTTACCGTTCGGATAAAATACAATTAATATGACATGGCATTTTGCCAAATTTATAAGGAAAAAGGATGATGATACATGGACAGTCCCGATGGTCAGAGGTCGATGACCCATTCTGAGGTGTCTGCGTTGCAGCAGGAGTTAAAGGTGCCGGATTTGGAGGCTGGGTTGACCAGCCAAGAGGCCGCCAAGCGCTTGGCGGAAAACGGACCAAACGCGCTGGAATCGTACACCACCCCGAAGTGGGTCATCTTCATTCGCCAGTTCAACAGCCTGATCATTTATATTTTGATTGGCGCCGCCGTACTGACAACTGTGATGGGGCACATGACCGATACGATTATTATCGGTCTGGTTATCATCATCAACGCGATTATTGGGTATTCGCAGGAGAACAACGCCTCAAACGCCCTGGAGCGGATCAAGCAGATGCTGTCGCACGAGGCGACGGTGTACCGCGACGGCGACCGCGTCGATGTCGATGCGGCCGACCTGGTCGTGGGCGACGTCGTGTTCCTCGAGGCGGGCGACAACGTGCCGGCCGACCTGCGCTTGTTTGACATCGACAACTTATCGATGCAGGAGGCGGCGCTGACTGGTGAGTCCAACTCGGTCGAGAAAACGGTCGACCCGCTGCCGGCCAACACGCCGCTGGCGGAGCGCACCAACATGGCCTTCGCCTCCACCGCCGTCGCGACAGGCTCGGGCATGGGCCTGGTCGTCGCGACCGGGAAAAACACCGAGCTGGGGAAAATTTCCCAGGCGGTCGCTGACGTGCGCAAGGGCAAGACGCCGATGATGACCGAGCTCGACAACCTGGCCAAGGGCATCTCCTACGCGATTTTGGCCGCTGCGGTGATTCTTTTTGCGCTGGGCATGTGGTCTGGCCATTACTCAGTCGGCACGCTTGCGCTGGCAGTTGTCACCATGGTCGTCGGCTCGATGCCTGAAGGCCTGCCAGCGACCACGTCTGTCGTGCTTGCGATGGGCATGCAGCAGCTGGTTAAAAAGGAAAACACGATCGTCAAAACGCTCCCGGCCGTCGAGACGCTGGGCTCGGTTGACGTGATCGCGACGGATAAAACCGGAACGCTCACGAAAAACGAAATGACGATCACCAACATCATCACGCCGCACCACGAATACACGGTGTCCGGCACGGGTTACGCCCCGACCGGTGAGTTCAGCCTGCGCGGCAAGCCCGTGGCCGCCAAGGACCGCGCGGACCTGCGCGACCTTTTGATTGCCGGCTTTGAAGCCAATGACACGACGCTGGCCGAGATTGACGGCAAGTACGAGATCAACGGCGAACCGACGGACGGGTCCTTTTTAACCGCGTACCACAAGGGGTTTGAAGACGAGCCGGACTACGAAGAACTCGATATGCTGCCGTTTGACTCGGACTACCGCTACATGGCCAAGCTGATGCAGCTGCCAAACGGTCAGCACCGCCTGTTCGTCAAGGGCTCGCCCGACAAGGTGCTGCCGATGGCGGAGGCGGCCGACCCGTCGTTTGACATCGAGCACTACCTCGAGTTGACGCGCACGTATTCCAAGCAGGGGATGCGCGTCATCGCCGTCGCCGCCGAGGACCTGCCCGACAGCGTCGATGAGATCACCGAAGGCCTGTGTGAGCATGGCGTGACCTTCCTGGGCCTGGCCGTCATCATCGATCCGCCACGCGAGGAAGTCATCGCGTCGATTCGCCAGATGCGCATGGCGGGCGTCAAGGTTCGCATGATCACCGGCGACCATCCGGATACCGCGCTGGCCATTGCCAAAAAGCTTGGTCTGGCGGACAGCCCCACCGTTGTCACCGGCACCGAGCTGGCGGAGATGAACGACAAGGACCGCACGCAGGCGATGATCTCCACGGATGTCTTCGCCCGCACCACGCCGGCTGACAAGCTGGCAATCGTCACCGCGCTCCAGGAAGCCGGCAACGTTACCGCGATGGTTGGCGACGGGGTCAACGACGCACCGGCGCTGAAAAAGGCCGACATTGGCGTCGCGATGGGCGAGTCCGGGACCGACGTGGCCAAGGACGCCGCTGACATGATCCTGACCGACGACAAGTTCACGACGATGGAAAAAGCCATCGCGCAGGGCCGTCGGATCTACGACAACATCAAAAAGAGTATCCTGTTCCTGCTGCCGACGTCGTTTGCCGAAGGGCTGATCATCGCGATCACCATCCTCACGCAGGACAACATGCCGCTGAACGCCAGCCAGATGCTGTGGATCAACATGGTTTCGGCCATCACGATCCAGTTCGCGTTCATCTGGGAGCCGGCCGAGCCTGGCATCATGGCCCGCCCGCCGCGCTCCAACACCGCTTCAATGATGAACTGGCACGACGTTTTTCAAATGGCGTACGTGTCGATCATGATCTCGGGCGTCGGGCTGCTCGCGCACGACTGGCTGCTGGACGGCGGCTATGTCAACGCGGCGGTGGCGTCGACGATGATGGTCAACATCATCATCCTGGGCAAGATTTTCTACCTGTTCAACATCCGCACCCACGCGCTGGCGCTGTCGAAGCAGTTTTTCTCCAACCCGATGGCGTTCGCCGTGATCGCGGCGATGATGGTGCTGCAGCTGTCGTTCACGTACATTCCGTTCATGCAGGACGTCTTCCGCACCGCGGGTATGTCCTGGCTGGAGTGGGGCGTGGCGGTCGGCGCCGGCGTCATCACCCTGGCTGTCACTGAGTGCGACAAAATGATCCGCCTAGCCTACCGCAAGTGGGCGCACCGCACCCACACGGCGGAAGTCAGCGGCTAAGTTTCAGTGATCAAAAACGACCCAGACCTGCGCGAAAACGCGGTGTCTGGGTCGTTTGCTGTATTCAGAAGTTTAGGCGTGCTGGCGCCGGCCGCGAGCAAGCCCGGCCACCAGGAAGCTGATGGCACTGGCGAGCAGGCCAGCATACCCAAGCGGCAGCAGGAAAAAGGCTTCGTGCAGGATCCCCTCGGCGTCGAGGTAGCTCGGCGTGACGGCCTTTGCGATAAAGCAGCCGATACCCACAAGCAGGAGCAGTATGCCCACGCGCAGCGCCCAGCGATGAATGCGTTCATTTTTTATCATAACTCGCCTCCGTTTGATCTTGTGTTCATTGTAGCCAGCCCGCGCTGCCGGGGATGAAGAATGCGGCCGACTTTAGCAAAAGTTAGGGTGAACCGCGGCGATTGTTTCACAAGAAACATTCGAGGCCCGACGCTAATTATCAGATGGCACAGGCAGAATAATTTTTAGCGAGAACCAGCCGTCTTGCGTGCTGATTGTCATCTGCCCATTGTATTTGTGGGTGATGTAGGCAATATTTTTCAGCCCGTAGCCGTGAACGGCGGTATCTTTCTTGGTCGTCTTTGGCAGGCCATCTTTGAATTCCGCAGCACCTTCAAACACGTTCTTGAAAGTGATAACGAGTAGGTTTATCCGGCGAGACACGCGGACTTCAATCAGGCGTTTGTCTGGGTTGGCCAGTTGCCCAACGGATTCAATGGCGTTGTCTAGGGCGTTACCGAAGAGACTCGCGATATCCATTGCGTGCATGAAGTCCAGCGCCTTCCCATCGGCAAAACACGTCATATCGATGTGATTGGCAATGCACGTTGCATTTTTCTGTGAAAGGATCGTATCCAGCACACCGTTGCCAGTACTGATCGTTGCGGAATAAGTATCAATCGCAGTGTTCAAGTCCGCCAGGTACTGCGCGCGCAGGTCAGCGTTGTCTTCTTTGAGAATCACAGCCATTTGATGCTTCAAATCGTGAAACTGCCGCCTGATGACGGCACTGCTGGATTTGTAAGCAGTGTACTGATCATATTGAGTCTGGAACATCCGGTTGATCGCACCAAGCTCACTTTGCAAGGCTGATTCTTGTCGCTGGTCGTCTTGAATGGCGAAAATCAGCAGGCCGCACAGATTGATGAAGGTCCGGAAGATGAAGATGGTTACGGAGTCGCCGATGGTGTAGCGCGTATTGGCAAGGATGAAGCCAATATTGGAGACGGCGAACACGATGGTCGCGGTCAGGAGGCCTGAGACCAAAGCGCGTCTGGTCACCGGCTCTTGATTGCGGGTCGCATGGCGGTGTTCAATCCAGTAATCGCCGGCAAATAGGAGCACATAAACGAGCAGCATGAACAAAGTGCCCCAGGCGGCCTCGTGAGCGACCCGGCCCAAGATCAGGTAGCAGTACAACTCCCAAGCCAGCGATGCGACAAATTCGGCGAGGACGAACGCCTTGGCAACGGCGAGGCCCAGAATGGTCAGAGGTGCCTGCCCGCAGCCCCAAAGTGTGGCGAACATCCACAAGACATTCAAGATCATGCCCGGGATCCAGAACGTATCCGACCAGGTCCCAACGGTTAGCTGCAGTGCGATTTGCCCCGCTCCGAAAGCCAAGTAGCGTAAGATCCAAAGTGGTTTGTGTTGAATTGGCAGCAGCAACAGTCCGCACGCAAGCCACTCAGCCAGGGCCGTATAGACTCGGGGAATGTTTGGTAAGTTGGTCGTCATCATACGATTTCATCTCCGAGAAAGTCTGTCAAAGCCTGCATGAAGGCTTTTTTTCGTGGCCGGCTGATTTGCAGCGGGGTGCCATTGACCACAGCCTGGTTGTCCTGAATTCCACTGACTTGGGCCAAGTTCACCAAGTAGGAGTTATTGCACCGATAGAAGCGTTGCGGAAGCAGGGTCTCTTCAAAACTACGCAGCGACTCAATCAGGGTGTAGTCCCCTTGCAAGGTGTGAATGGTCAGATAGTGGCCGTTGGTTTCAAGGTAGGTGATCGTGTTGATTTCAAGTTTGATCAACTCGCCGTTCACGCGGATGGTCAGCGTTGGCGAATCGCGCTTGGCCAGCTTGGCCAGAACCTTCTTGAAGTGTTCCGCGAAGGCAAACGCGGTGACTGGTTTGAGCAGAAAATCCGTGGCGCCGACTGCGTAGCCATCGATCGCGTACTGCACGTAATTGGTGACAAAGACGATGATGACCTGGCTGTCGATCGCTCGGATCTTTTTTGCGGCAGCCATCCCGTCGAGGTGTTTCATTTGAATATCGAGATAAAGTACATCGTATATCGGCTGGTAGTGTTCAACCAACTCCAGGCCGTCGCTGAAGTGCGTGACCTGAATCGGCAAGTCATGGGCCTTACCATACTGTTTAACCAGTGTGCTAAAGGCGTCCGCTGTGTGTAGATCATCCTCTATAATTGCAATTTTCAAAGCGTCGCCCCCTCATGTCTAAGTTAAGCGAGTTTTTGCCGCGTTGCAATCGCACCAGTGACAGGTTAGGAAAAATCCACGACAGGTTATGCAGAAAGGCTGTGATTTAACCGCTTCCATCGGTAAGGTGTGACTGTAGCAAAGGGGTGGAAGCATGAATATTAAACAAATCGTTAGTCAGCTCACGCTCGAGCAAAAAGCGGCCCTGCTGTCAGGCGCAACGACTTTTGACACATTCGGGATCAGGAAACTAGGAATCCCTTCGCTTGCGATGTCAGATGGGCCCTCGGGACTGCGTAAGCAGGAGGGGGCTGCTGACAATTTAGGCCTAAACGGTAGTATCCCCGCCACCTGTTTTCCGTCAGGCTCGACCTTGGCCAACAGCTGGGACCCGGCCGTTTCGACGGCCGTGGGTCAGGCTTTGGGTGAGGAGAGTCAGGCCAATGAAGTTCAGGTCATTCTCGGCCCGGCGATGAATATCCAGAAAAATCCGCTGAGTGGGCGCAACTTTGAGTATTACAGCGAGGATCCCCTGCTGGCAGGCCGAATGGCGGCCGGGTACATTCGTGGCGTGCAGGCGACTGGGACGGTGGCAACACCGAAGCATTTTGCTGTCAACAATCAGGAGCTGCGCCGGATGGCGTCGAACTCGGTCGTCGATCAGCGTGCCCTGCACGAACTGTACTTGACGGCATTTGAAATTGCCGTCAAGGAAGGCCATCCGAAAGCCTTGATGTCTTCTTACAACATGATCAACGGCACGTACGCGAATGAGAATCGGGCGTTGTTGCAGGAGACGCTGAGGGACAGCTGGGGTTTTGATGGGTTTGTCGTGTCCGACTGGGGCGGGGATAACGACCATGTCGCAGGCGTTAAAGCCGGATCCCACATGGCAATGCCCGGCAGTGGCATGGTGGCCCCGCAAGAGCTTATCGATGCCGTCAAGGCTGGCAAACTTGACGAGAGCGTGCTGAACCAGCGCGTGGGTGAATTCTTGGCGGTGGCGATGGCTGCAAAAGAAAAGAGCACCCCAGAGAAGCCAAATTTTGCCGCGCATCACGAGACGGCGCGCAAAGCTGCGGCGGCCTCGATGGTCCTGTTAAAAAATGACCAGGCCATCCTACCGCTGGGGGCTAAGACACGCGTCGCCATTATCGGTGATTTCGCGCAAAAGCCGCGCTATCAAGGCGCTGGTTCTAGTGCTGTCAATGCCGTTCACGTCGAAAACTTTGTGGATACTGCCGCGAAAGTGTTGAACGTGGTGGGCTATGAAAAAGGTTTTGACCGAAACGGGAAGGCCGATGAGCATCTCATCCAAGAAGCAAAGGCCCTTGCGACAGAGAGTGACGTGGCGGTGGTGTTCATCGGGTTGAATGAGGCGCAGGAAAGCGAAGGCAAGGATCGCGACTCAATGGCGCTGCCGGATAATCAGGTCGCGCTGCTGGAAGCACTAGCTAATCTCAAGACGTCGGTGGTCGCCGTGCTTTCCGCCGGGGCACCAGTTACAACCGCATGGGCGAAGGACGTTGACGGCCTAATCTATCAAGGATTGACAGGTGAGGCCGGGGCCAGCGCGCTGTGCGACGTGCTCCTGGGGAAACTGAACCCTAGCGGTAAGCTGGCGGAGACGTTGCCTATCAGCTATCAAGATGTGCCGTTTGGTCAGGATTTTCCATGCCAAGACGCGAATGCGTTGTACCGCGAATCGCTGTATGTGGGCTATCGCTATTACGACACCGTAAGCAAACCGGTGGCGTTCCCGTTTGGCTTTGGCCTCAGCTATACGCAATTTGAGTACTCGGCAATGAGCATCGATGACGCAGGGGCACATTTCACACTGAGAAATATCGGGGCCAAGACCGGTGCGGAAGTCGCTCAGCTGTATGTGAAGTCGCCTGACCAGAACTTGTATCACCCGGTGCACGAGCTGAAGGGTTTTACCAAAGTGACCCTAGCACCGGGCGAGCAGCAGCTGGTTACCATTCCTTTTGATGCCTACACCTTCCGGGCGTGGGATCCGCACAAAGAACAGTGGTGCCAGCCGGCGGGGGAGTACCAGTGCTTTGTGGGCGGCAGCTCACGAAAGCTGCCTTTACAAGGCGGCTTCAAGGTGAGCGGGACCGTGCCTGATCCTCAAACCGATTTGCCGCATTACATGAGCGGTCAAGTCACTGAGGCAAGCGAAGCAGAAGTGAGTCGGCTGTTGAATCTAGATGAGAACGCGGTGAAGACTGCCACGGATGGGCTGACCATCAATAGCACGATTGGTGAGATGAGCCATGCCAAGAACGTCATCGCGCGGTTGGTCGCGCGGACCCTGAGGCGCAAGCTGGACCGTTTGGCAGCCAAGGGCGAGTCAAGTCTGAACGTGTTATTCATCTACAACATGCCGTTTCGCGGCATTGCAAAGATGACCAACGGCGCGATTGATCAGCGAATGGTCGACGGGCTGGTTGTGGCGGTCAACGGGCACGCGTTTCGCGGCCTGCACCGAGTGATCAGCGGCTATTTTGCCAATCGGCGACGCAGCAAGGCACTGGCGAGAAAGTTAGGTGAGCAAGATTGTGAGTAATGTCATCAGTTCAGTCAAAAAATTCCAGAAACGACACCCGGACCTTTACGAGTTCATCCTGTTCAACATCATGAGCAATGCCGCCACCATCACCAACTTCATTGTGTTGTGGCTGGGTACCGGGATCCTGTTTCGGGCTTGGAGTGATCTCCCGTTCCATTGGTTCATTTTTAATTACTCAACGGCAAATGGCGGCATGGGCGGATTCATCAGTTTCTTGGTGGCTTACGTCTGTGCGCAGATCGTCAACTTTTTCGTCCAGCGCGACATCGTGTTTAAGGCCAGCAACTCCATCATGCAGGCGCTGCCGTGGTACATCGGAACAGTGGTCGTGGCCGGTCTCGTCTCCATCTGGTTGCCGCCGCACGTCATTGCGTTTGTGCAGCCGTATGTTGGAGGCTTTGCTGCCACGGTGGCGAATATCGTTAACATCGTCCTGCAGGTCATCATCAACTACCCGATGCTGAAGTTCAAAGTCATGAGAAAGGGGTGATTGGGTGAAACTTCTGAGCATTGTAGTTCCCAGCTATAATTCTTCACGCTACTTAGAGCGGTGTGTCGATTCTTTACTTGTCGGCGGTGAACAAGTACAGATTATTATTGTAGATGACGGATCGACAGATGAGACAGGCCAAATCGCTGATGATTACGTCAGCCGGTATCCAACCATCGTTCGAGCAGTCCACCAACCGAACGGTGGTCATGGTGCCGCAATTAATGCCGGGTTGGATGTTGCTAACGGCAAATATTTTAAAGTGGTTGATAGTGATGATTGGTTGGCCCCGGAAGCCTTTAGGCAATGGCTGAGTAGGTTATCTCAAGTCCCTGTGGTTGATATGGCAATAACGAACTACACATATGTTGGGCGAGATGGCGGCCGCACGAAAGCCGTCGGATTTCGACACTGGCTGCCTCAGGGCACAACGTTTGGCTGGAACCAAGTACGATTGCCCGTTGGTAAGTATTTGACAATGCACACCGTCACCTACCGGACTGACTTACTTCGTCGATGTCACCTGAGTCTGCCTCATCATCTTTTTTATGAGGATTCACTCTATGTCTTTCAGCCGCTGCCCTCAGTTCACTCGTTGAGGTACTGGAACCTGGATTTATACCAGTACGTTACCGGACGGCAAGATCAATCAGTCAATGAAACGGTGATGCTTGCGCGAATCGATCAGCAGTTAACCGTCAATCGAGCTTTAATCAAAATCTACCGAGATTTACCGCCAGTCACTTGCGCATTAAGGAATTACATGGCGCACTATATTGAAGTCATAACCGGTATTTCATCATTCCTTTTGCTTCACGATGGTAGCGCATCCAGTATGCATCGTAAACAGGACCTATGGCAGACGCTGAGATCTCAAGAACCGCAATTATACACAAGAGTTAGACGGAGCATCATTGGCAGGGGTGTCAACTTGCCAGGACGATGGGGCAGATTAACCGCTGTTGGTTGTTATCGAGTTTTACAGCGCGTTTATCGGTTTAATTAAAAGTGGAGGTATGAAATGTTCAAGAAGCAGAAACGTCAGAAGATAAAGAAGCCTCAAAGCACCCTCAAAAAAGTGATTAAGACCGTAATATCGGCTATCTTTCTTGTAGCACTGGTTGTTCTGGGAGTAGTAGTCAATTCGACGCCAGTTCACGGATACATCAAGATGGGAACGAATATGCTAATGGGAGGTTTTCATCAACACTATGATAATTCCTCAGTAAAGCAAAAGGGGCTCGATACACAGTATTATCGCTCAGATTATAGTAAATCGAAGGCCTCAATTTTCAAGTCAAGTGCAACGATGATAACGAATCCTTGATAGTGGTCTAGGTTGTTAAGCCATGCGTCGGTAGTAATCGCATGGTCGAAGATAGTTCAGAATACGTCTGGGACGATGGTTCAGTGCTGA